>CAJXPN010000001.1 GCA_913058025.1 uncultured Myxococcales bacterium
ATCTACACAGAGTAGATCGTCGGCAGCGTCAGATGTGTATAAGAGACAGCTTCCTCGCCCAGTTCGACGCCCACCTCGCCGCCCACCCCTACGCGCTCGGCCCGCGACCCACCGTCGCCGACTTCGGGCTCATGGCCCCGCTCTACGCCCACCTCTACCGCGACCCCTACTCGGGTCGGCTCATGCGCCGCCTCGCCCCGCGCGTCCACGACTGGGTCGAGCGGATGAACGCGCCCGAGACCCAGGACCTCGACGCGCCCTTCGAGGTCCTGGGCGAGGATCACGTCCCCGAGACGCTGCTCCCGATCCTGTCGCACGCGCTCGACGAGCACCTGCCCATCGTCACCGACACGTGGGCCGCGATGGCGCGCTGGCGCGCGGCAAACCCCGACGCCGATAACTTCCCCAGGTTCGTCGGGAGGCACACGTTCCGCATCGGCGAGGCGACCTCGGAGCGCTCGATCCAGTCGTACACGGCGTGGATGAGCCAGCGCACGTTCGCGGCGTGGCGCGCGCTGGGCGACGCCGACCGCGCGTACTTCGCCCAGGCGCTGGGTGCGGAGCGCGTCGCCCAGCTCGACCTCGACCTGCCCTTCGCGCTCGAGCGCGAGCGGGGCAGGGTGAGGGTCCCCCAGTGAGCGAACGACGCGCCGACGCGCGGAGGTACCCGTGACCCGAGCTGCGTTGATTCTGAGCGTGTCGTGCCTCGCGGCGTGCGGGCCTCGCCACGTCGACACGCCTGCGCCCCTCATCGAGGCGCCGTCGCCCGTTCGAGAGCCCGCGCGCGAACGCCCCACCTCACTCGACGGCCTGACCCAGGGCGAGCTCGCGCTCGTGGTGACCCTCGACGGCGTCGACGTCTGGGACGGCCTCGAGCACCGCGTCCCGCTCGACGGCTGCCCGCCCGACGGCCCCACCGTGTGCACGCGCCCAGGCGTCGACGTCCGGCGCACGCTCCAGCGCACGCGTACGGTGGACCCCGCAGACGCGCAGGCCTCCGAGCGCGCGCTGGATGCGCTCATGGGCGTCCAGGACACGCGGCGGCTCTACAACGTCCTGGTCGAGATCAAGGCCGCCGATCCCTCGCGAGAGAGCGTCTACCTCGCGGCCGACCCCGAGATCCCCTACGCGTTCATCGTCCAGCTGCTCGACCTCACGCGCGCCTACAGGGTCAACGCCGACCTCACGGGCTGGTTCGAGGACGACGCGGTGTTTCAGGAGGCCGCCCTCCGAGAGGACGCGCCGTTCTTCCCGCACGTCGCCTTCGTCGCGAACGAGTGACGTGGGCTCAGAACCTCACGGCCCAGCGTCGGCGCGCGAACACGCGCCAGCGGTCCGATCCCAGATCCTCATAGGTGAGCGCGTCGAAGTCGAAGTCGTCGATGCTCGCCGAGGTCACCCTCATGAAGAGGCGCTGGGCAGGGTAGGGGACGGGGCGCTCTGCGGCCGGGAGCCCCGAGAAGTCCGGGAACTCGGGCAGGCGCACCGACGTCTGGGTCCCCGGGACGATCGCGGTCCAGACGGGGAGCCCGAGCTCGTTCGTGAGCACCAGGAAGGTCACGTCGGGGTAGTACGGGCCGTCGGCCTGCCAGCGGATCTCGTTGTCCACGACGAACAGGTCGGGCAGCGGGCGCACCGGCTCGGGCACGTCGAGCAGCGGCCCGAGCTCGACCACCTGAGACATGTCCGAGATGCCCGTGACGCTCGTCTGCGTGAGCGGCTCGTATTGTCCCGTGTAGGACCCCCCGATGAGCGTCACCGTGACGTCGGCGAGCAGCCCAGTGAGCGCGGGTTGTCCGGTGATCGAGAGCAGCGAGCTCAGCCCGGAGGCGCCCGTCGGTGAGGGGAAGACCCCCTCGAAGCCGAAGTCCCAGAACGCGCGCACTCTGTTGTTGTCGGGTCCCAGCGGGTTGTAGATGGGGTTGATGAGCTTGACGTCGAGCTGCTCCTCGAGCGGTATGTCGCACTCGAGGTCGACCTCGTACTCGCCGCGGTCGCTGATGAACAGGAAGCGCTCGACGGCCATGTATTGAGGCGCGAAGGAGTCGGTGTCCTCATCGTACACGCCACACATCGCCACGACCGCGAGGTCGCCGATCCTCGTGTTGATCTCGTAGTCGCCTTCACCCAGGACGACGGACCCGGGCCCCGGATCGGGCGTCCCACCGAACACGCTCGACTGCGTCGTGCGCACGATGACCATGTCGTAGGTGCGCGCGTCCGAGGGGTCGGACAGCTTGCCAGGCGTCGTGACCACGCCGCGCACGATGCCGAACGGTGGAGGGTCGCCGCCGCCGCCGCCGCCACCCGGGCTGGGGGGCGGTGGCTCGGTCGGGTTCAGGAAGATCGTGATGTCCTCGGCGTCGATCGCCTGGATGAGCGCCGACGAGAAGCCCGCTGCCGTCGCCGTGACCGTCTGCGCGCCCAGCACGTCCGCGCCGGAGAGCGTGATCTGGCCGTTGACGTCCGTGAACCCCTGGTACTGGGTGTCGGGGCGCGTCGAGAGCATCACGAACGCGCCCGGGAGCGCGGCGCCGCCTGCGTCGAACACCGAGACGTTCACCGCGCCGTCGATCGGCGCGCCCGAGGCGCCGCCGAACCTCGAAGCGGGGTTGTAGTACTCGAAGTCGTACGGCGCGAGCGCGCGCCGCGCGCCCTCGACGACCTCCACGCCAGCCTCTCCCGCCGCGCCAGCGGGGGTCCTGAACGTGAGGTTGTTGCGGTCGAGCCTGCGCAGGCTCGAGCCTCGCCTTCCGCCCACGAGCGCCTCGAGCGCGCCGTAGAAGCCTCGGCCCCGGATCGTCACGAACGTGCCCCCCGAGATCGCGCCACGCACGGGCGTGTACCCCCAGATCTCGAGCGGCTCGGTGTAGGTGTAGCCGTCGACGAGGAGGCCGCGCGCGCCGTCGGCGCGCACCTCGACGTCCACCTCGCCAGCTCCATGGGCAGGCGCGATCACGTCGATCTCGGTGTCCGACAGGACCGTGAACGCGGCGGGCACGCTGCCGAAGAGGACCTCCTCGGCGCCAGTGAACCCCTCGCCCTGTAGCCGGATCGCCTCTCCCCCGGCGACGTCTCCCTCGCTCGGGCTGAGGCCGTCGATCCACACGGTCGCGACGTACTCGTAGCCGTCGTCGAGCCGGGCGAGCTCGGCCGCGCCGTCGAACAACGTAACGTCTGCCAACCCGAGCGCGCCCGCTGGCGTGCGCACGACGGCGTGGGTCGGCCCCGACTCGATGACCGTGGCGTCCGACCCCTCGAACGCGATCCTCGCGTTCGGAGCGTCGAGGCCGAAGCCGACCACGCGCGCGGTCGCGCCTCCCTCATCGGGCCCCGAGCCCGGCGTCACGCCGAGGAGCTGGGGCGAATCGTCTGCGCGGTAGTAGAACGCCTCCGCTGCGAACGCGGCCTCACCCCCGGCCTCGATGAGCACGTCCGCCGCGCCCACGGCCCCCGCGGGCGTGCGCACCGTCACGGTGTCCGCAACGGGGTCCACCGAGACGACCTCGGCCTGGGCTCCGCCGATGCGCACGGTCGCGCCGACGGTGACGCCTGGCGCCTCGATCACCACGGTCTCACCGCCCGCCGCGAGGCCGCTCGCGGGCGTGATCGCGCCGACAGTCAGCGGCGAGTAGTACGTCACCGCGTCCTCGGCCACCGCGCCACCGCGGCGCGTCGTGACGCGCACGTCGACCACGCCCTCGGCGCGCGGCGGCGCGAGCGCGCGGGCGGTCTCACCGTCGATGAAGATCACGCGAAGCGCGCCCTCGCCGCCCACGCTCACGGCCATCTCGGGGGAGAATCCTTCGCCACGCAGTGACAGCTCGACGCCACCAGAGGTCGGCACGCGCGCGGGCGTCACCGATGTCAGGCGCAGCCCGTTCGTGTACGTGAACCCATCAGGCAGCGCGACCACGCGCCCGTCCGGGTGGATCGCCTTCACGGTCACGGGGCCAGAGCCCAGAGCAGGGGGGGTGTCGCCCACGAGCCCCGCGCCGCCAGGG
Source organism: uncultured Myxococcales bacterium (assembly GCA_913058025.1). Lineage (GTDB taxonomy): Bacteria > Myxococcota_A > Bradymonadia > Bradymonadales > Bradymonadaceae > CAJXPN01. Next base: position 4,005 of record CAJXPN010000001.1, read on the forward strand.
ACGACGTCCATGAGCGCGCTGCCGAGGAACACCCTGGTGCCCTCGACGAGGCCTTCTCCAGAGATCCTCACACGCGATCCGCCCTCGACGGGTCCCGTCGGGGGCACGATCGCCGTGAGCGTGAACGCGTCTGGATCGATGGGGCCGGTGTCTTCCTCGACGGGGTCCGCGTCGGGCGCGGCGTCGGCACCCGCGTCCTCGACCACGAGGTCCGCGTCGTCTCCGGAGTCGACGCCTGCGTCCTGGGGAGTTGGCCCTGTGTCCGGGGCGGCTGAGTCCACGCCTGGGTTTGCGTCGACGATCGAGACGTCGGGGCCTGCGTCCGTGCCCTCCTCGGTCGTGTCGTCACTGCACGCGGGAGCGAGCAGCGCGAGCGCGAGCGCCCACGTGGTCACGACCGCTCGTCTGCTGCTCGTCTGGTCGTCGCGCACGCGCTCCTCCGATGTCTCTACGAGATGCCGCTCAGGTCCGAGGGCTTGGATGCGTCATCACAGCTGGATGAATCGCACCGCCAGCGAGTACGCGTCCCAGTTCGCCGGGTCGAGGTCGCCGTACGTGAAGTTGTTCACGTCCACGCCGGGCTTCTCGATCGCGTAGATGACCACGGGGGTCGAGATGCCCTTGAAGGGGGCAGGGCGGTCCTCCTCGGGCAACGCCGAGAAGTCCGGGAACTGCGGGATGCGCACGCTGCGGGCCGAGCCCGGCAGGAAGACGTCCCAGTAGGGCACGGGGCCGGCGATCGTGAGCTCGAGGATCTGCACCTGGAACATGTCCGGCTGGCGCGACGAGTTGTAGTTGAAGCTCACCAGGCCGTTCGTGGGCGAGGCGCCCTGGGCCGGGGCGGTGAACTCGGCCACACCGAGCAGACCAGGCAGCTCCACGAGCCCCGACGTGTCCGTCACGCCGCGCTTGAATCCGATCGAGAGCGGGTAGCCCGCCCCCTGCGCCGTGAGCGTCTGCGCGCCACCCTCGACGTCGTACTGGACGTCGGCGAGGTCGCCCGCCAGCGAGGGCAGGCTAGTCACCGTCACGAGGTTCGCGCCGCCGGGGCCCTTCGTGTTCCCGAGCTCACCGAAGACGCCGTCGAAGCCCATGTCCATCCACGGCTTGACGTAGGTCTCGTTCGGACCGACCACCGCGTCGAACGGCGTGTCGTTCATCTTCACGACCATCGTCTGGTCGAGCGGGATGTCGAGCTCCAGGTCGATCTGGTAGGTCTGCCCCTCCGAGGCCGTCAGGTAACGCTTCACGCCCATGGCGATGGGGGTGAACGTCCCGTCACGGTTGTCGTAGATCCCGCCGAGCACCACGATGGCGAGGTCGCCCAGGCGCGACGTGATCGCGTAGTCACCGTCGGCCAGGAGCACCGCGTCGGGGCCAGGGGCGGGGTTCTCGTTCCCCTGGCTCGCCTGGGTCGTGTAGACGTAGGCGATCTTGAACTGAGAGGCGCCCGGCTCGGCGAGCTTATTGAGGCCCTTGAGCGAGCCCTCGAAGCGCGCCGGCGCAGGAGGCGTGGGCGGCTCACCCTGAGACGGCGGGACCTCCGGCTGGAGGAACACCGTCACGTTCTCCGCGTCCACGCTCTGGACCGTCGAGGACGAGTGGCCCGCCGCGATCGCGGTGATCGTCTGCGCGCCGTAGACCTCGGGGCCCGACAGCGTGATCATCCCGTTGACGTCGGTGTAGCCCTGGTACTGGGTGTCGGGGCGCGTCGAGAGCATCACGAACGCGGTCTCGATGGGCGTGCCCGCGTACGAGTACACCGTCACGTTGACCGAGCCGCGGATCGCGCCGCCCCAGGAGCCACCGAAGCGCGCGCCCGGGTTGAAGTAGGAGAATTGCTCGGGCGAGGTCTTCGACTCGGCGCCGTTCGTGACGACCACGTCGACCGCTCCCGTCACGCCGGGGGGCGTGCGCACCGAGAGCGTCTGAGCGTCGAGCACGCGGACCTCCGGTGCCTGTGTGCCGCCGAACGTCACGTCCACCGCGCCCACGAACCCGCGCCCGCGAAGCTCCACGTAGGTCCCGCCAGCGATCGAGCCGCGCACCGGGAACATCCCGTACACGTCGAGCTGCTCGGTGTAGGTGAACCCGTCACGGAACGTCGCCTTGATGGGGCCACGCTCGACCACCACGTCCACCACGCCCGCCGAGCGAGAGGGCGCCGTCGCCGTGATCTCGGTCGCCGAGTCCACCGCGAACGCCGCCGGCACTCCGCCGAACAGCACGCGCGTGGCGCCCGTGTAACCCTCTCCCTCGATGAGCACCTGCGCGCCGCCTGCGGCGTCCGCCGTGTTCGGGGTGATGCGATCGATCCAGATGTCCGAGACGTACTCGAACCCGCCCGCGAGCGTCGAGCTGTCCGCGCCCGCGTTCACCACGACGTCCACGACGCCGATCGCGCCGGCCGGCGTGCGCACCACCGCGCTGCCCGTGTCCTGCGACACGATCGTCGCCAGCGCCCCGCCGAAGCGGACCTCCAAGCCCGCGGCGTCCAGCCCCGCGCCCGTCAGCGTCACGTCCACGCCGCCCGAGATCGGGCCGACCTGCGGTGAGACCGCCGCGACCGCGATCCCCGAGCCGTCGTCGTAATAGAACGCGTCCGGCGCGATCGTCGCCTCACCGCCCACGAGCACCACGCGCACGTCCGCCAGCCCGGCCGAGCCCGCAGGCGTCGTCACCTCGATCTCGTCGCCGGCCGGAGACACGGAGGTCACCGTCGCAGGCACGTTGTCGAACTCCACCGCCGCGTCCTGCTCGAAGCCCGAGCCTCGCACGACCACCGCGTCGCCTCCCGCGGCCACGCCCACCGCGGGCGACAGAGACGTGATCTCGAGCGGGGCGTAGTACGTCACCGCGTCGGGCAACGTCATCGTCGCGCTGGCGTTCGTGACGCGCGCGTCCGCATCGCCGACCTGGCCCGCAGGCGCCAACACACGCATCAACGTCGGGCTGAGCAGCTCGTGGCGAAGCGCCGTCTGGCCGCCCAGGCTGAGGCGCGTCTGCGCGTCGAAGCCTGCGCCCTGAATCGTCAGCTCCACGCCTCCCTGCACGGGAATGTTCCTGGGGGTCACGCTCGTGAGGCCCAGCGAGGCCGAATACGAGAAGCCTCCCGTGAGCGTGTCGTCCCCGTACTCCGGGTCCAACAGCTTCACGTCCACCGAGCCCGGCGCCACGCCCGCGGGCGTGGCGCCCACCAGCGTGCCCTCGATCAACGCCACTTGCGCAGGCGCGCCGCCGAAGTACACCACCGTCGCGTCGGTGAACCCGACCCCGTCGATCACGAACGGAGTCCCCCCATCCACGGGGCCTCGCGGCGGCACGAGGGTGTCCACGCGCAGCTCCGTGACCTCGAGGTCCGGCTCGTCCCCCGTGTCGGGCTCTTCGACGCTTGCGTCGGCGTCCTCGCCACCTCCGGTGTCCGAGACGCCGCCGTCATCCCCCGGTCCAGTGTCCTCCTCGGGCGTCCCGAGGTCGGGCGCCGCGTCCGCGCCGCCCGCGTCGGTCGTGGCGTCCGCGAACGCCTGCTCGTCAGGCTGCTGGGGCTGGCGATCCGGGTCCCCCGTGCACGCCCACGCGAGCGTCGCGGACAGACACATCGTGATCGTCGCGCGTGACGCGCTCTTAATCCTCACACGGGGTGATGGCATCGCTCTCTTCTCCTGTATCTCTTTCATGGCGCGCCGCGGCACTGTGGGCCACGCCGTCGCGTCGAGTCTCTCTTACGCGGTGAGTATAGGGATCGCCCACCATCCATTCAACTCGCCCGAGCCCACCCACCATCGCGTCGCAGTGTCGTTTCCGATCTCCACCAACAGAGAACGCGCGGCGACCCCCTTGGGTTTCGCCGCGCGTTCGTACGCTCGCTGTGCCTCGTGGGTCAGTCCGTCGTGTTCGACGTCAGCGTCGTCATGCCTGTCTCCTCGTCGTACTTGACGTGGATCGTGAGGTGCTCCTTGCCCTTCGAGAAGTGCATCCAACGCGCGTTGCTGGGGAGGCCCTCGCCCTGGCTCTTGTACACCTGGCCGATGGTGTCGTGGATCTCGCTGAGCTTCCAACCCTTCCTGCTCAGGTCGTCGACGTAGTGCTCGATGACCTGAACCGGTGAGCGCTTCACGCGCAGCACGTCCGAGGCGTAGTTGCTCTCGCGGCCGTTGCCCTTGAATGAGAGTGCGCGCTGGCACCCGTCGCACTTCTCGAACGCGCTGGTGCGCGCCGCCGAGTCCGGCAGGTCCTGAGAGCTGGCGAGCGAGAGGTCGAAGTCCTCGTCGCTCCACATCGCCGTGACCGCGCTCGAGCCGCTCTCCTTGTCGTAGAACGCCTCGATCTGGCGGACCGCGCGGATCCTGGACTCGAACTGCTCCGTGGACTCCTTGGCGAACTCCTGGAACAGCGTGTTGACCTGGGGGCAGCCGAGCAGCGACTTGTCCGCCTCGAAGATCGCCTTCATCGCGTCCATCTTGCGCGCCGTGTTCGCGTACGCGTCCTGCTCCTCGTTGCAGACCCCGCCCGAGCAGGTCGTCTTCTCCTGCTTGTCGAGCGCCATCCCGAGCTTCGTCGCGGCCTGCTGCATCTCGCCGTCGGCCTCGACCGCGCGCTCGACCTCCGTGTCGAAGTAGGTCTCGTCTCCGCCACAAGAGACGTAGGCAGTGCGGAACTTCTGGCCGTACTTCTCGAGCTTGGCCGTGCGCTGCGCCATCGTCTCCTTGAGCGCACCATCACCCTGCTCGGACGGGTGCGCGTACTCCGCGCCTCCCATCGACATGTAGTTGTTCGTGATCATCTGCGGCAGGATCTCTCCGTTCGCGGCGGCCTCGTACATCTCCTGGAGGTCCTCGGAGGGCTTCTCCTGGGAGTTCTCGTCGGCGAGCTCGTGCGCGAGCGCAGGGACGAGGTGTTGGCGGCTGTTGACGCCCTGCACGACGAACGCTTCCTGGTAGTCCTGGAGAAGATCCTCGGGGGTCTTGCCCATGACCTCTCGGGTCGAGAAGTAGACCGTGTTTCCGTTGAAGTCGTAGACGCGCGGAGGCTCGTGACCCATCTTCTCCAGGGCCGCGGTGAACTTCTGCGTCGACGACCGGTCGGTCAGCTGAGTCGTCACGATGTCTGCGTGGCCCTCGCTCACCAGCGTGATTCCGTCGTCTTGCGACGACTCCTGGGGCGGGTTCAGCGTCAGAATCGCTCCCCCGGCGCCCGCGATCACGAGCATCGTCAAGCCGACCCTCGCTGCTCCTGTCATGAGTTCTCTCATAGTCTGCTCCTGGGTCAGCATTTCCACGTCGCTTTCTTGACACCCAGGACATTGCCCAGGCAGGCGGACTCTTTCTGCGCCGGGATTCGCGAGAAGCCGACCGTCACCAACTCGTTGACGATGCTGCCTCCCACTCCAGCGGGCGAGACCATCACGTCGTAACCGTTCTCGTAGCTGTAGTTGAACCTGCCGATGCTGCCGCTTCGGGACGCGCTGCCCGCCGCGGTGCCGTAGCGAATGCCCGCACCCTGCGCGTGGCGCGAGCCACCGATCGAGTAGGGAACCGACAGCGCGAACACCACGATTCGTCCGCTCGGGAACGGCAACGGATCAAAGATCTTCGAGTCCGACGTCATCTTCTTGGCGAAGTCCGCGCCCTCTTTGGGCACCGCGGGCGGGTTGCCCTTGGCGGCGCTCTTCCACCAACTCGCCGTACGCTCAGCCTGCTTCAGGTGGCCCTGGAACAGCCCGATCGATGAGAGCATCTGCGGGAGATCTCCTCCCGGGCTCGAGTGGCTCGAGATCTCCCCGAGCTCGTTCACTGCCGCCATGATCGGCATCGAGTGATCGAAACCTGGAAACATATCGTTCTTGGTGTTGTGCACCGGGATCGCTTCATTCCACGTCGCACGCACCGCGGCGAGCTTCGTACGCACGCTCTCCTTCTCCATCCTCGTCAGGCTCCCCACGCCCGCGAAGATGATGATGAACACCGGCAGCGTAATCACGAACTCCGTCAGAGACGTGCCGCGCTGATCACGATCGAACCCACGCAGTAACGAGAGCATTTTCTTCTTCATTTTCGTCCTCATCCTCGCCCTCGCGTGATCACTTGTGGAGGCCATCGTACAGGTACTTGCTGTCGCTGTTCCCGTGCTTGTTCTCGCTGTCCATCGCCTTGAACGCGTTGTTCGCGTGCATGTAGAGGTCCATGATGAAGTCCATGCCCATCGCGTTGAAGTTCAGGCCCATCGGCCCCGACATGAACAGCATGTTGCTGCCGTTCTCGCCCGAGCCCCTGTTCGCCTTGAACATGTCCTCGAACTTCACCGGGATCTTCTCGTTCGGGAGCACCACGGGGCGCAGCTTCCCTATCCAACCCGGGTGGAACATCCACATGTCGTGGTCGCCGTCCATGAGCGGGAGCGTCCAGGGCTTGTTGTTCTCCGGGAAGATGAACTCGCCTCGCGCCATCGCCCATGTCCCGCCCGAGGACTTGTACCCGAAGTAGGCTCCAGAGCGCCGATCCACGGTCTGCTTCTTCATGTAGTTGTAGTTGTCGTTGAGCTTGTTCGCCATGTCCGGGTTGTAGCGGTACGTGAACATCATGTTCGACTTACGCATCAGGTCCCGGCCATCGTCGCCATCGGCGTCGTTGTACCAGGGCTTCATCTGCCTGGGCCCCAGGGCCCACATGAAGAGGCAGCCCATGTACGAGTAGGCGATGCTCGCGACCTCGCGCGGGCCCTTCCTGGCCCACAGCGGCTTCGAGCTGCTCAGGCGCTTGTGCTCCTCGAAGTTCATCATCCACTCGAGCAGCGTGATCGGCGTCGAGGGGTTGCTCCCGATCAGCGGGATGGGGTCCAGACAGACCTCCATCTTCCCGCCTTCCTTGAGCGGGAGCTCCGACTTGAACGAGGTCGTGTTCGGGTGCGGGTACGTTCCCACCATGTCCGAGCCGTTGCGCAGCGACCGCTGGAGCCCCTCGCCCATGGCCCAGAAACCCGAGTACGTCTTCATCGACTTCTGGTAGCTGTCCAGGTCCTTCAGGTTCTTGATGATCTTCGAACTCCCGAACATCCCGATGACGTACCTGATGTACTTGATGCCCGCGGTGATGGGCACCAGCGACGCCCAGTTGCCCGAGCAGTTCAGGCACGCCGTCCAGCAGCCGCAGAACCAACCACAGCAGCAACGCGAGCACTGACCCGCCAGCCACCCCATGTACATGGGGTACTGGAACGCATACATGTTGTGGATGCCCGTCACCGTGCGCTTGCCGATGTTCGAGAACGCGATCGTGTTCATCGAACGCGCTCGCACCGACACCTGACTGTACGCCCCTGTGTCGGCGGCCATCTGCGCGTCTATCTTGTCGCGCGCGGCCTCCCCCGAGTCGTAGATCAGCAGACCTATCATGAACAGAATCAGGATCGAGGCCATGCACAGCATCGCCACGGCACCTCCCTCATCCCTGTCGAAGCGACCGAGCGCGCCGAGCAATCTTTCCTGTAGTGACTGTATCATCGATTCACCGACTTTTGTTTCGTACCTGTCTTTGTCACGTCGCTAACGCGCGACCCTTCCAACGCCTGCTCTTGCTCAGTCCATCGTGGGATACTTGGGCAGCGTGAAGTTGCGCCGCATGACATGGTAGTTGCCGTAGGCGCCCGTGCCGTTGCCCCCGTAGCAACCACGCGCGCGCTTCTCGCCGAACATGTAACCGAACCAGGGGAACAGGATCGGGAAGAGGTACTCGAACTCGACACCCACACGGCCTCCCGTGTTCACGACCTTGTACTGCTGCTTGTCGAAGCACATGTAGGCCGCGGTCATCTTGCGCGAGGCCCTCTTCCACGCCGAGCCGCCCTGGTCGAACGCCACGCTGAACGCGGAGTCCTTGACGATGTTCCTCGAGACGTTGAGGTCGAACGAGGCCCACTGCGCCTGGTTCCACCGCTGGCCCTCGGGCAGGACGCCGAACTTGTTGAACGCTCCGGCCATCACCGATCGCACGCGGCGGAAGTCGTCGTTCGAGCCGTCCGACTCGACGCGGCCGATGTGGAACGCGTTGGGGGCCGTCGGCGCCATGACTATGGCGGAGGCCGTCTTGGCCCGCTCGCGCACCGTGACGTCCCACGTCGCGCCAGAGGCCGGCGGCGCTCTGTCCAGCTCGGTCTCGGGATGCCAGATCTGCGCCGTCCTGGCGCCCTGGTAGACCGCGATGTCGGCGAGCAGCGCGCCGATGTTGAGCAGCGAGAGCTGCGCGATCCCGCTCGTGAGTGAGAGGAAGGGCACCAGGACGATGAGCGTCTCCACCATCACCGTGCCACGCGCCTTTCGGATCACGCGCTTCGCGCTCGTCCCCTTGCGCGCCTTCCACGACCGGTAGGCGAGCATACATGTCGCGTACACCCCCACGCCGATGCCCACCTGGAGCGCGATCTTGGTCCACGACATCTCGAGTACGCCCGAACTCATCGCGTCCACGACCAGTGCGATCGTGAACCGGTCGAGCATCGGCGCGCTCACGAGCGCCACCACGAGCAGCGCGCCCAGGACGTGGAATACACCCTCGGCAGCCCACCCGAGCGCCCTGGAAGTCGTCCCTCTCTTCACCCTATCGACGTTCATTTCGCTCACCTCGGTGCCTTGCGCGAGCCGCGCTGCTTCGTGCTCATTTTGTTGAACTCTTTCATGGCGTCGCCCACCCCGGCCATCTTTTCGTCGTAGTCGGGGTGCTCGGCCCGCAGCGCTTCCATGTTCGCCGCGTTCTCCTTGCTCCCCTCCATCTTGAGCTGCATCTCCTGCATGCCCTCGTAACTCTTCTCCATCCTGCCCTTGCCTCCGCCATCGCCCCACTGCTGGTACTGCAGCTGAGCCATCCGAGCGTTGACCGCAGACTGCATCTTCCTCAGGTCCGACGCGTTGTAGTTCGTCACGCCCTTGCCGCGGTTGGTGACGATGTGCTTGGAGAAGGCCTCGAGGTCACCCTTCGACACGGCGTCGGAGATCGAGCTCTTCCCGATCTGGTTGCCGAGCCTGGCGCGCTCGTCCTGGTCCACGGCCTGGAGCTTGGCCAGGTAGACCTGCAACTCGAGCACGGCCGTGTCGAGCTGCGCCTGGCACATCAAGCCGTCCAGGTCCGCCACGGTCCCGAGGTCCTCGCCCAACCTCGCGCAGACCTTGGCCAGCGAAGGCGTCGAGGTCTTGACCTCCGGGGTCAGGCACTCCTCATGCTCGGTGAGCACGTACCTGAGCACCTCCAGCGTCTCCGACGTCGCGCTGTCGTCGACCACCAGGGCGCACACCCTCTCGAGCGTCCCCCGCTTGATCGCGTCCGCGCCGAGGTCGAGCTGCTGGATCTGCTCCTTGGTGACCGTCGTGCGCAGACCGAAGCTCGCCGCGAGCAGCTCATCCTCGACCCCGAGGGCGTAGATCGAGTCCTCGCTGGGCTCGATCCTCGTCCACATGACGACGCCCTTGCCGAGCTCGTCCACGAGCTGCTCCACGCAGCACGCCCGCGTCCCCTCATGCCCCGCGCCGAGCGCGCAGCCGAGGAGCATCGCGCCCTTGACGTCTCGCTTCACCTCGAGCTGCTTGAGCGAGTCGGCCTGCGTGCAGACCGCCTCGTCCGTGCTCATCATCATGACCTGGTGCCACTGGTTGGCGAGCTGGCGAACCAGCTCGTCCATCTGCTCGTACTCCGGCGCCGAGGCCATACACGCCGTCGCCATCGCGGGGCTCGTGTTCATCAGGCTGAAGACCTCGTCGACCTCCACGTTTGTGCGCAGCATCTTCCCGCACGCTTCCAGGCGCACTCCCTCGTCCTCGTCGTCCAGCGCCTTCTTGAGCGCCGGCCCCTCGGCCACCGCCCTGAGCATCTCGGTGCGCACCTGAGGCACGCTCCACACGCCCGGCACCATCCCGATCACCACCGAGAGCATCACGACGCCCATCATCAGGCCCATGCCTCGCTCGTCGCTGCGCAGCGTCGGGCTCACCGCGAACGCCACTCCGATCAACGCCGGACAGATCGCCACGAGCCCCACGATGAGGGGCTGCGTCGGCGGCATCCAGGCCTCGACCACGTACAGCATGAAGCCGATAGTGGCTGCGATTCCTGTGAATATGACGGCTGCGATTGCCTGCATGATTTCCACGCGAGAGTTTGCGTTCGGTGCTCGCAGAGGACTGCGGTACACACCCGATGACGGGAGAGTTGGGAGGGGAAGTCCCTACTAAACTACCGAATCACATGGGGGAAAACAATGAAAAATGGCGGCTTACGGGTCTCCTCGCGATCTCCCCGGAGGCGCGGCTTCAGGGGCACGTCATCGATCGGAGGACGATCGTCACTCCCTTTGACTCACCCATAACCGGCATGACAATCTTCCCGCGCTGTCCCCGCCCAACGCTCAACAACCCCTGCGCCCACACGACGTCATGACCAAACTATCCCCCATGATGCAGCAGTACATGGACTGCAAGCGGCGCTACCCCGACGCGGTCCTCTTCTTCCGCCTCGGCGACTTCTACGAGATGTTCTACGAGGACGCCCAGGTCGTCTCACGCGAACTCGGCCTCACCCTGACCGCCCGAAACAAGCAGGCTGGCGAGGGCATCCCCATGGCGGGCGTCCCCGTGCGCGCGCACCAGCAGTACGTCGCGCAGCTCATCGAGAAGGGCTTCACCGTCGCCATCGCCGAGCAGCTCGAGGACGCCTCCAAGACCAAGGGCATGGTCGAGCGTGACGTCGTACGCGTCATCACCCCCGGCGTCGTCCTCGACGCCGACAACCTCGACGCCAAGGCCTCGAACTACGTCGGCGCCATCGACACGCTGGGCGATGGCTCCGCCTCGAGCTATGGGCTCGCCTACCTGGACGTCTCCACGGGTGACCTGCGCGCCACGGAGGTCTCCTCGCTCGCCGACCTCATCAGCGAGCTCGGCCGCGCCGAGACCCGCGAGCTCCTCGTTCCCGAGTACGCAGAGGGCCTCGCCGAGATCCTGGGCAAGCACCTCACGGGCGTCTTCATCCGCTCCAAACACCGCGAGTACTTCAGCCCCGAGGGGCTCATCCGCGCCGTCTCCAAGGGGCCTCGCCTCGGCGGGCACATGCAGCAAGAGGGCTACTTCCACGGCGCAGACGCCGTCTCGAAGCTCCTCGTCGGCGCGCGCTCGTCCTCGCTCCGCTCCCCGGAACTCGTCGAGTCCGCGTCCTCCGCCGTCCTCCGGTACGTCGTCAAGACCCAGCGCGGCATCCCCTCCCACGTCCGCCCCGTCTCGACCTACCGCTCCCAGTCCTTCCTCGTCATCGACGAGTCGACCAAGGCCAACCTCGAACTCACCGAGACCCTCATGGGCGGGCGCCGCTCCGGCAGCCTCCTGAGCGTCCTCGACAAGACCGTCACCTCGATGGGCGGACGCCGCCTTCGCCAGTGGCTCAACTACCCGCTCGTCGACGTCGACGCGATCCGCGCGCGCCACGACTCCGTCGAGGAGCTCATCGCCTACCCCGCCGTGCGCCAGGACGTGCGCGCCGCGCTCGATCAGGTCTACGACATCGAGCGCCTCTGCGGCCGCGTCTCCTCCGGCTCCGCCAACGCCAAGGACCTGCGCGCGCTTCTCTCCACGCTCGAGCAGATCCCGCAGGTCCAGGACATCCTCTCGGAGTGCTCCTCGGACCTGCTCGTGACCCTCCACGACGCGCTCGATCCCTGCGAGGAGTTGTGCGCGCTCATCGAGCGCGCCATCGTCGACGAGCCCCCCACCGCCCTGACCGAGGGCGGCATGTTCAAGCTCGGCTACCACGACGAGCTCGACGAGCTCATCGACCTGTCCACCAACGGCAAGGATTGGATGCTGGCCTACGAGGTCAAGCAGCGCGCCGAGACCGGGATCTCCTCCCTCAAGATCAAGTACAACAAGGTCTTTGGCTACTTCCTCGAGGTCACCAAGTCCAACCTCGACCAGGTCCCCGAGGACTACATACGAAAGCAGACGCTCTCCAACGCCGAGCGCTACTTCACCGACGAACTCAAGGAGAAGGAGGAGAAGATCCTCAACGCCGAGGGCCTGCGTCAGACCCTCGAGTACTCCCTGTTCGAGGAACTCCGCGCGACGGTCGGCGACCAGATCGCTCGCCTCATGCGCACCGCCAGCGAGCTCTCCAACCTCGACGTCGTCTCGGGCCTGGCCGAGCTCGCGCAGCGGCGCGAATACTGTCGCCCCGAGATGACCGACGAGCCGATCCTCGAGATCGAAGAGGGCCGACATCCCGTCGTCGAGAACTCGATGCGTGACGGCGAGCGCTTCGTCCCCAACGACGTGTCGCTGGGACAGGGGCGCCGCGTGGGCATCATCACCGGCCCGAACATGGCCGGTAAGTCGACGGTCATTCGCCAGGTCGCGCTCATCTCCTTGCTCGCTCAGATCGGCTCGTTCGTCCCGGCGCGCGCCGCGCGCCTCGGCGTGGTGGACAAGATATTCAGCCGCGTCGGCGCGTCGGACAACCTCGCCAAGGGGCAGTCGACGTTCATGGTCGAGATGACCGAGACCGCCCACATCCTCAACAACGCCACCAACCGTAGCCTCATCATCCTCGACGAGATCGGCCGCGGCACCGCGACCTTCGACGGCCTCTCCATCGCGTGGGCCGTCGTCGAGCACATGCACGAGACGATCGGCGGGTTGACCCTCTTCGCGACCCACTACCACGAGCTCACCGAGCTCGCGCAGTCGCTCGAGGCCTCCTTCAACATGTCTATCGCGGTCAAGGAGTGGCAGGACGACATCATCTTCCTGCGAAAGCTAGTCGATGGCCCGGCGAACCACTCCTACGGCATCCAGGTCGGGCGCCTCGCCGGGCTCCCCGACGGCGTCGTCAACCGCGCCAAGGAGATCCTCGAGGTCCTCGAGGCGGGACGCTTCGAGGAGCTCCAGGCCAGCGAGCGTCCCGCTCGCCCCAGGCCCCTCTCGACCCCCATCTCCGACACGATCGAGGGCGGCGTGTCCATCGCTCAGACGCTGGGACAGGACCCACGCACGCAGGCGGCCCGGCCAGCCCCTGCGCCTGCGCCAGCTCGTGAGCACGCTCCAGCGCCTGCGCCGGCACCCGCCGTCGAGGCGGAGTTCGAGCCCGCGCATGCCTCACGGGATGCCGCTGCGGCGCCCGCGGGGGTGGACCCGAGGTCGCAGCTCTCGTTGTTCGGGTCGGGCGTCTCACGCGCCGAGGAGGAGGTCCTCGCGTCCTTGCGGGACGTGTCGATCGGTCACCTGACTCCACTCGACGCGCTCAACCTGCTGGACAAGCTCTCGCGTCAGCTTAAACAATAGCCTCCTCACCACGGGCCTCATCGGTCCGAGAAGGAGCCTGACCCATGAGCCTGATCCCACGTACCGTGTTCGCCCTCGTGTCCGCGACCTCGCTCGCGCTCTCCGCTTGCTCGACCACGGCGAGCGCCGAGCGCGTGGAGGTGACCGACGAGACTCCAACCCAGGACGAGGCCGCCGACCTGCTCGACGCGCCCGTAGATGTGGCCGACATCGAGGCCGCCAAGGCGGCTCGCCGCGCCGAACTCCAGGAGGAGCAGGGCGCCGACTACCTCATCCCGCTCGCGTCCTCGCCCGAGCCGTTGGTCAAGATCGACGGGGACGCCGAGGGCTGGAACCTCCGCGAGGCCAAGGTCTTCAAGGACAAGCGCTACGTCGAGGACGGCGTCTCGCTCTGGTCGGGTTCCAAGGACGCCTCGATGCGTGTGGCCGTGCGCTCGGACGACAGCTTCGTCTACTTCTGGGTCGAGGTGAGGGACGACGTCGTCATCTCCGAGGACGACGGCTCGGGCGATCCGGTCGATGGGGTCATCATCTGGCTCAGGGACCCGAACCTCGAGAGGATGGTCTCGCAGCTCCCGGACGGCACCGACGCGTCGAGCGCGGTGAACACCGAGGTCGCCTTCGTGGTCACGCCAGACGGTCGCCTCAAGCGCCACGACGACCCCGAGGGGGCGTTCGATCCTGCGTCGCTGCGCACGCGAACGTTCGAGACGCCGTCGGGTTGGGGGGTCGAGGCTGCGATCTCGGTCGAGGCGATGGGCCACGTCGCCTCGTTCCCCGCGCCGCGCATCGCGTTTCGCGTGGAGCTGCTCGACGGCGACGACAGGGAGAGGCTGGGCACGCAGACACGCCTGAGCATGCTCCCGAACCTGAAGGACGCCGCCGACCGCTTCGCCGTCTTCTCCGGAGATGGGCTGCTGCCTCACCGCGCGCCCAATGGCTCGGGCGGTCGCCCTGGCGGGCTCGGCTTCTGGGCGCTCGAGGACAAGGAGTGGCGCTACACGACCTTCGAGGCGCTCCCGGAGGTCTGGCGGTTCGTGACCGACCCGAGCAAGCTCGAGGAGTCGCTCAAGGCATCCAACGAGCTGCGCGACGCGTGCCCCGAGTCGAAGTACGACAGCCACCTGATGGAGGCGTACCGCACCGAGACGGGCAAGCACTACGTGGGGTTGTTCCTGTGCGCGGGCCGTGAGCAGAAGGGCAAGTGCTCCGACGGCGCGAGGACGCGCGCGCTGTGGTTCCAGTCGGGAGGGAAGGGCGATGAGTACGCGATCAAGAAGGTCATCGACGTATTCGGTGAGCCGCTCGAGCAGTGCCGATCGTCGGCGCCCGACGGGAAGCCGCTCTACCAGTCGATGTCGTTGACGCCGCTCGACTTCATCAGCGCGCACACCTGGGTGGTGAGTTGGAGGAGGACCTCGCGCGTGGACGGCGTCGCCGAGCTCACGGACGGCCTCCAGATCCTGAACACGCGACGAAAGGGCATCAAGCCGCTGGACCTCTACTCCTACAAGCAGCTCACCGATGGTGAGTACAGGACGGTCCACAGGAACGCGATCCACTTCGTGGAGGTCGACGACGTCGAGGGGCTCGACGTTTGCGAGATCGAGTACATCGAGGAGCAGAGCTGCAACAGGCAGGGGGAGTGCAAGGTCGATGAGCGCGGAGGCGAGGTCCTCACGCACGCGAAGATGTGGTCACCAGACGAGGCGACCTTCGAGCCCTACATGTTGACCAGGCACCCGAACTGCCGCAACGACTTCGACTTCTCGAGCCAGGAGGGGTTCCTGATGATTCACCTGGAGTCGCGCGTGGGCCTCATTCCGTCGGGGCGTTGAGCGCCTCGGCGTGGAGGATGGCGTTCTCGACGTAGTGGTGCGCGCCGGCGCGCAGGCGGGTGACCTCTTCGGGCGTCAGCTCGCGTTTGACGCGCGCGGGTGACCCCATGATCAGGCTCCCTGGGGGGAACACGGACCGTGGCGTGAGCAGCGCGCCAGCGCCCACGAGTGAGCCCTCGCCGACGACGACCTCATCGAGCAGTATCGCGCCCATGCCGATGAGGCAGCCGTCCTCGACGGTGCAGCCATGGAGGATGGCGCGATGACCCACCGTGACGTCCGCCCCCACGATCGTGGGGGCGACGCCAGTGGTCGCGTGGAGGAGCGCCTGGTCCTGGATGTTGGTGCGGGCGCCTATGCGGATGGGCATGACGTCGCCGCGGAGGACGGCGCCGTACCAGACGGACGCGCCCTGAGCGATCGAGACGTCGCCGATGACGTGGACGCCCGTGGCGACGAAGACGTCGTCGGCGAGCTCGGGGGCGTCGCCCCCGAAGGCGACGAGCGGTGAGAACACGGTCGAGGAGGACATGATGTGTTCAGCCCTCTTCGTCGAAGAGCGCGCCGTACTTGTCGAGCTTGTCGAGGACGTCGCCTTCGTCGGCGACGCCTGGGAGCTCGATGTCGGCGGGCGGCGCGACCGAGTCCTCCGCTACCACGAGCGACTCGACGACCTTCTCGACGACCACCTCGCTCACGTGGTCCTCGCCGCTGCTGACGACAGGGAGCATGGCCGTCTCGCTGAAGCGGGAGTTGTCCTGCATGGCGGGCAACTCGACACCGTCGCCCAGGCCGTGGAGGCCGTGGGTGAGGGGGTCACGCAGGAACAGGACGCCGCCGCGCTTGTCCAGGATGTCCATGACGTCTTGAGAGGAGTAGATGTCCTTGAGGATCTCGTCGATCGACGAGTAGCGGTCGTCCATGTCGTCGATCGACATCCTGTCGAAGACGTCGTCGAGGGCGCGGGGGATGTCGGGGTAGAAGCTCGAGGGCATGGGCGAGCGTCGACCGGGGACCTTCCCGGTGAGCATCTCGTAGAACATGATGCCGAGCGAGTAGATGTCGGACTTGACCGAGGCGCAGCTCGGGTCGCGGAACTGCTCGGGGGACATGTAGGCGACGGTGCCCACGCCGACGTAGACCTGGTTGCCGCCGCCGCCCGCGCGCTCGACGATGCCGCTCATGCCGAAGTCGGTGAGCTTGGCGTTGCCGGAGGCGTCGAGGACGACGTTCTCGGGCTTGAGGCCGCCGTGGATGATCCCGGCGTCATGCGCGATGTTGAGGGCGTGGAGGATCTGGAGGAAGTAGCGCATCGCCACGGCGAGGGGCGGGCGGTTCTCGACCTCGATGAGGCGGCGGAGGTTACCCATGTGGGCGAGGTCCATGACCAGGTAGGGGTACTCGCCCTCGATGACCACGTCGAGGATGCGCACGATGTTCGGGTGCGAGAGCTGCGACTGGCTCTGCACGATCGACACGAACCTCTTGATGATGTCGTCCCGCTGCACGTCCGCGAAGACGTGGAAGATGTCCTTGATCTCCTTGATCGCCACGGCGCGGTTGAGGCTCGTCTGCACGCCCCTGTAGACCGTGCCGATGCCGCCCGAGCCGATCTCGTCGGTGCGCGTGTAGGGGGAGGCGTTGCTCGAGTGTGGCGCGTTCATTGGGCTGCTCGTGTCGGCTGAGGGGGCGGTGGTCGTGTCGGCGGGAGCTTCGTATGCGGGCTCGATCGAGAGCTCGGGCGCTGACGCAGGCTCTGGCTCGAAGGCGACGGGCTCGAAGGCGACGGGCTCGAAGGCCTCGAGCGAGGGCGGCGCGGGCTCGAACACGTCGGCGAGAGGCTCGTCTGCCTGCTCACCGTCGTCGGAGCCGCCGAACGAGATCGGCGTGCCGATGGGGTCGATCGAGAACGAGGGCCGGGTCTCCTCGGAGACCGGGTCCGCGGCCGCGCCCTCGTCCTCGAAGGACGGGAACGCGTCCATGTCTATGTCTTCGGGGGAGATGACCGACGTCGGCGCGCTCGCCTCGGGGTCGGTCGACTCCGGGACGTTGGGCTCGTCGGTCTCGCCGAGCTGCTCGGCGAAGTGCTCCTCCACGGCGCCGCTCCATGCGTCGGAGTCCTGGAGCGCGGCCGTCCCATCGGCCGTGATCGTGACGAGGTCGTCGACGCGATCGTAGTTCAAGAACGACTGCGCCTCGAAGAACCGAATGTAGTTGATCAGGTGCAGGCTCGGAGACCACGTCATCGCGTCCTGGAGCGCCTCGTAGGAGAGCCCCCCCTGTGTGTCGTTCACGAGCTTGAGCAGCCCCTCGAGATCATCGAGCAGGTTGTCGAGGGTCACGGTTCCGGTCATCTGCAATCCGGGGTCTCGGTTGTCATGGAGTCGAGCCGCCGCGCGGGCAGCGCATGAGGCGTGTGCTGGAGCTGTCAGGATCTCACCAATATCCTTAACTGTCCCAGGGGCGATTTGGCAAGAAGAGAGCCGCCTCGTGTGCGCCTCAGCGTGCGTTGTAGAGGACGCGGTTCCTGCCGTCCTCCTTGGCGCCGAACATCGCGCGGTCGGCGCGGTCGAGGAGCGCGTGGACGTCGTCGGTCGGCGGCCTGTAGACAGCGACGCCCACGCTCACGGTCACGCGGATCGACGCGCCGCCGCATGCCACGCGCATGCGCGAGATCGCAGACCGCAACCTCTCGCATACCGCCCGCGCGTGCTCGAGGCTCGTCTGGGGCATCCCGAGCACGAACTCCTCCCCGCCCAGCCTCGCGAGCACGTCGGTCTCCCGCACGAGCCCGCTGGCCGTGCGCGCGAGTTCGATGAGCACGGCGTCGCCGGCCGCGTGCCCGTGGACGTCGTTGACGTCCTTGAAGTGGTCGATGTCGAACAGCGCGACGGCCATCGGCTCGTCGTTGCGCCGCGCGCGCGCGA
Organism: uncultured Myxococcales bacterium; assembly: GCA_913058025.1. Taxonomy (GTDB): domain Bacteria; phylum Myxococcota_A; class Bradymonadia; order Bradymonadales; family Bradymonadaceae; genus CAJXPN01. The sequence goes on from CAJXPN010000001.1 coordinate 22,079, forward strand.
GCTCGCGCTCGAGCTGATCGAACAGGTGGCGCCGGTTGGGCAGGCGGGTGAGGGGGTCGGTCGTGGCGAACTCGAACAGCGCGTCTCGCTGCCGCGCGAGCGCCCAGGCGCGCTCGGTGAGGCGGATCAGCGCGCCCAGGCGCGCGAGCGACCCCGTCGACGTAAGGCCCTCCTCGAGCACGTCCCACGCGCCGGCCGCGAGCGCCTCTGCGCGTTCGGCGAGCCCAGCGCCCTCGAGCATCGCCAGCACGGGCGTGTGCCTGGCCCACTCTTTCCTGGCGATCCGGCGCAGCGACACGCCCAGTCGATCCCGCGCCACGAGCACGAGGGCGGGGCGATCGGGCGAGGCGTCGAGCTCCTCGATCCCCTCGACGACCTCACACCTGAACCCGGAGAGCGCGACCTCGACCTCGGCGAGGACCCCGAACCATTCGGCGCGTGACCCCACGATCGCGATGTGGGGCGGCCGGCCGGTCGGGCTCTCTTCGTGGTGCGCGTTCATGTGTCTCTCCGGGGAACTGGTCCGGGCCTGCGCTCCTCTCTCACCCATGAGAACATCTCCATTGGAGTGAGTATTCACGCACACGACGCGAGCGCCTCCACACCTCGTCGATGCGTTTCGTGGTGAGGGAGTGTCATGGAATGAACGTCTCGAAGATCATCGACGCCCCCGCCCACGAGGTCTGGGACGTCATCGCCCGTTTCGACAGGTGGCCCTCCTGGGGCCCCTCCGTCTCGCGCGTGCGCTGCGACGACGCGCTCGTGAGGGAAGGGGCACGGGGCGCCGTGCGCACGCCGCTCGGTGTGTGGATCGACTTCGAGGTCACGGACGTGGTCGACGGAGTGAGCTGGAGTTGGCGCGTGCTCGGCCGTGAGGCGACGGGTCACGCAGTCGAGCCGCTGGGGCACTCGCGCTCCAGGCTATCGTTCTCGCTGCCCTCCTGGGCGTTCCCTTACGCGCTCGTGTGTGAGCTCGCGCTCCGGAGGGTCGCGGCGCTCGTCGAGTCATGACGATCGCCGCGCGCTCTTGAGCGCCCCGGCGCGCACCAGCGCGTCGTCCTGGCTGAGCGCGCTCGCGCGGGTGAGGACCGTGTGGAGGAGCTGGTCGTCGTCGTGTGGCGCCCAGAGCGCGTCCTCGTCCCGGCGCTTCACGCCGCTCATGTCCACGGGGTGAGCTCCTTGTATCCAGACCACCGCGCCCGTGTGCAGGTCGATCCGATAGTCACAGACCTCTCCGCGGACCTCGGCCGTGTCGTGTCCGACCGTGACCCGCTGCGAGAGGCCGTTCACCTCGAGCGCGTCGACGAGCGCGTCACGCCTGGCGCGCGCCCGGACCAGGCCGCCCTCGCGAGCCCACGACACGCCTCGCGCGCTCGCCCAGGCCTGGAGCGTCTCGGGCGCGTCGTGCTCGCGCGCGCCCGCGACCTCGAAGAACATGTCCACGTCGCGCAGCAGCTCCGAGCGCAGCGCCGAGTCGATCGCGGCGAGCGGTTCGCCCAACGAGGTCTCCAGCGCGCCCGTGATCGCGTACGTGTAGACCCCCGCGCCCGTCATGAGCGAGGGCTCCTCGACCGGCTCGAGCGTGAACCCGACCTTCACGCCCCACTCCGCGTCCTCTCGCACCGCCCGAGGGTCCGAGCCCCACGCCCCCTGGAGCTTGTAGGCCCACCGGCGCGACTTACACAGCGCCGCGAACTGGTGCTGCCGCACGACCCGCTGGTCCACGCGCAGCGCCTCCGTGTTCGCCTCGTCTCCGGTCGAGAGCTCGTAGACCTCCCGGTACGCCTGGCGGAACGGCTGGGTCTGCCCCGTGCGCGCCAGCGCGCCACGCCACGCGCGGACCTCCTCCAGCGGCGCGCGCGCCGGGTGCCACAGGCGCGCGGTCGACCAGGCGTCGAGCCCCTCGACCTCCGCTCCTCTCGGGCCCACGAGCGCGCCGCTGGCCTCGTCCCACATCCCGGAGCAGAGGCTCCCGTCGGCGCGCTCGAGCGACCAGATGAGGCGGCGTGAGAGCAGCCCCACGAGGGGGTGATCGAGGTAGCGCGCGCGCCACTTCTCGAGCGACCACCTGCGCGGGCTCGACATCAACGACTCGAGCCTGTCGCGCTGCGCGTGCAGCAGCGACTCGAGCTCCTTGACGCGCACCTCCAGCCTGGCCAGCGCCTCCGGGTGCTGTGCGCGCACCGACTTCGGCGCGGTCTTCTGCTCCCGGGCCGGCGCCGGGGCCTCGAGCAGCGTGAGTTGTGTGGTCGCCGCGCGGCTCCAGGTCACGCCGACCTTGAGGCGCTCGCCCACCTCCATACGCGCGTCCCACAGGCCAAAGCGCGTGACCGACGCTCCGAACCTGTCGAGCCTGCAGCCCGGCACCGAGAGCTCCTCGAGCTCGCGCTCGTCGAGGTCCATCCGCCCGGCCATCCGAGAGAGCGCCCGCTCCACCTGCGTGCGCGCCGCGCGGTACTCGAGCTGGAGCTCGAGCCGCCACAGCTGCCCCGCCGTGGCGACCTCGTCGACCTCGCCCAGCGCGCGGATGCACGCGTTGCCCAGCTTCGGGGCGCGAGGTCCCACGCGCGCCAGCTTCCTGTAACAGGTCAGCGCGAGGTCCCCGAGCACCCCCGCGAGCACGTCGTCCATCAGCGGAACACACATCCACACGAGCCCGCGCGCGAGCTCCTCGTTCCTCGGGCTCACCAACGTGCGCTCGGCCGAGGGCAGCGCGATCGCGCTCAGCTCCAACGCGCTGCGCTCGCCGACCCTCGGGAGCCAGCGCACCAGCGCTTGCCTCAGCGCGTCCTCCCCGACCGCCTCGACCTTCTTCTCACGCTGCGTGAGCCACCTCTTCGAGGGCTTGGGGCGGTCGTTCGGGAGGCAGCCAAGGAGCGCCTCCCACGCCCCCCTCTTCTCCTCGCTCATCGCGTCGAGCTCGCCCCACAGCGCGTCCGCCCAGGGCTCGCCGAGCTGGATGAATGGCCTGTGGAGCCCCTCGCGAGCCCTCGCGAGGCGCGCCAGCAGCGTCCGATGGTCTGGCGCGTCCTCTTCCCAACCCTTCGCACCCAGCGCCTCTCCGATCGCGTCGCTCAGCTCCACGGTCAGGCCCTCGCGCGCCAGCGCGTCCTCGGTCGCGCGGATCACTGGGCCCCAGGGCGTCGCGTCCTTTCGCGCGTGGGTGGCCGCGCTGAGCGACTCGAGCAGGCTCGCGCACCCGCCGATCGAGACCTCGTCCGTCCGGCCGAGCAGCCCCTCGAGCGCCTTCGACAGGACCACGAGCTTCCCCTCGCGCGCGCCGTACACCCGCTCGCTCACCCACGCGTAGCGCACCCCGAGGGCCTCGAGCGCGTCCTCCCCTAGCTCGTGGAGCGCGTCGAGCGTCTCGACCCCTCCTCGCAACCTCGCCTCCACGCGCAGGTGCGCCTCGCGCAACCTGTCGTCGTCGTAGACGGGGAAGCCGTCGCCGCAGATCACCTCGGCGAGCTCGTCGCTCACCCTCCGGTCGACCTCCTCGTAGCTCGACCCGCTTCGCTCCATCTTCTTCATCGTCGGCTCCCAGGTGCGCGCCACGCGCGGCGCACGCTTCGGTTCGTTCACTCTTCAATCTAGCCCCGAGGTGGGTCGGGGTCGAAGGGGTGAGCGATCGCGATGCGAGCGGTATCCGGTGGAATGTACCGATGGGGTGACGTGCTTAGATTGACTGTCGCGCGCGATATGGCGCGCGAAGACGCGCCCGTGTTAACAAGGGCGCTCCAATGCACACAGTCCGAGGGGTAAGGTTCACTTCCCCTCGGTCGACACACGATACGACCGTCACACGAGGAGCAGACCATGTCCTTTCAAGACGAGATGCACGATCGCGGCTACGTCCCCGTTCAGGACGCCGCCATCGATGCTCGCCTGAGCTTCATCCGCAAGACCTACGTCCACCTGACGGGCGCGATCTTCGCGTTCGCCGCGCTGCTCGGGGCCTGGCTCACGATCCCCTTCGGCCAGACCTCGATCGCGGGCGCGTTCACGCAGCTCGTGTTCAGCTTGCCGTTCGGCTGGCTCGGCGTCGTGCTCGCGTTCTCCGCGGTCGGCTGGTTGGCCGACTCCTGGGCGCGGAGTGAGCGCGGACCCGCGATGCAGTACCTCGGCCTCGCGGTCTACGTATTCGTCGAATCCATCATCTTCATGCCGATCATGTTCATCGCGACGGCGTACTCGGACCCGAGCGTCGTCCCGACCGCAGGCGGCCTCACGCTCATCGTCTTCGCGGGCCTGACCGTCTCGGTGTTCATCTCCAAGGCGGACTTCTCCTGGATGCGCAGCGGCCTCGTCATCGCGGGCTTCCTCGCCTTCGGCGCGGTCATCCTCGCCAGCATCTTCGGCTTCACGCTCGGCCTCTTCTTCTCGATCGGCATGGTGATCTTCGCCTCGGCCTCGATCCTCTACTACACGTCCAACGTCCTCCATCACTACCGCACCGATCAGCACGTCGCCGCCTCGCTCGCGCTCTTCAGCGCCGTGGCCCTGCTGTTCTATTACATCCTCAGCCTCGTGATGAGCTTCGGCCGAGACTGACCCTTCGGTCCACTCCATGCGCCCCGAGCGACCTCTTCGAGGCCGCGCCACCCACGGGTGGCGCGGCCTCGCGCGCTCTGGTCTCTCTTTCCTGGTGTTTGCATGTGTGTAATATTACAGTGGAGATGGTAATGCGCCGCGCAGGCGCCTCTCAGGACGTGACACATCATGCCCATGGACAAGATGATCACTGGGTCAGTGGAGACCGCCGACGGCGCGAGCGTGTCGTACATGCGGTTCGGGATCGGTGAGCGCCGTCTCCTCTTCATCCCCGGCGCAGGCGATGGCCTGGCGGACGCGTCCGGCGCGGCCCGGCGGCTGTCCTGGTGGATGCGCGATCGCGCGCGCCGCTTCGACGTCCTCTACGTCAGCCGCCGTAACGGCCTCACCTCGGAGATCGGCCTCGAGCAGCAGGCCGACGACGTCGCGCGCGTGATGGAGTCGCTCTCCTTCGGCCCCGCGCTCGTCGAGGCCCAGTCGGCAGGCGGCTCCATCGGCCAGCTCCTCGCGATGCGTCGGCCCGACCTCGCCCCCGCGCTCGTGCTCTCTTCGAGCACCGCGCACCTCTCGCCGCACACGCGCGCGATGTGCGCGCGCTGGCTCGAGCTCGCGCAGGCGCGCGACTGGGATGGCTTCTTCGAGGCCACCGCGCCGGTCTTCTTCCCTGGCCCCACCGGCGCGATGCTCCGCAGCTTCAGCAGCCTCCCTGTCTCTTATACACATCTGACGCTGCCGACGATCTACTCTGTGTAGATC
>CAJXPN010000002.1 GCA_913058025.1 uncultured Myxococcales bacterium
GCGCGATGGCCGCGAGGCCAGCAGCGCGGGGGGAGTCCCCCGCTCCAGGTCGTGCGCTTCCGTACGTCGAGGCACCCTGGGAGTCCCCCGCTCCAGGTCGTGCACCACCCCACGCCCAGGCCAGCCTACGGGGGACTCCCCCGCTCCAGACACGCCGGGAACTCCTCGGCCGTCAGCGCCCACAGCGTCATGTCTCGCCAGCCGTCGCGCAGGAAGATGCGGCGCTCGCTCGTGCCCTCGAGCCTCATCCCCAGCGAGCGCGCGACCGCCAGGCTCGCGACGTTCTCCTGCTCGATGCCCGCCTCGACGCGGTGGAGCCCGAGCGGGCCGAACGCCAGCTCGATCGCGCCCGCGCATGCCTCCCGGGCGTATCCCTGGCGCCTGCTCGGCGCGTAGACGACGTAGCCGAGGTACGCGTTCTGGAAGATGCGTCGGGAGACGTCCATCAGGTGGACCTCCCCGACGAGCGCCTCCCCGTCTCGCGTGAACGCGCTCAAGTAGTAGTCCGAGCCCGACTCCGCGGCGATGCGTCGCCTGTCGATGAGCGCGTCGAACTCCTCCTCGAGCGCCTCGTCCGGCGTCATCGGGCCGTCCTCCCAGGGGGTCTTCGCGGGCGGCAGCCGGCGCAAGGTGCGCGACCAGAGCTCATGATCGGACGGCTCGAGCAGGCGTATGACCAACCGGTCCGTCTCCAACCAGGGCCTGTCCATCACCTCCCTCGCGTCGCGCTGATCTGGCCCTCGCGCGCGCCCGTGAGCAGATCGTAGAGGTCGACCTCGATGCCCCTCTCGGAGCGCTCGACCACCCGGCCGATCTCCTCGCCGTCGCGGAAGACCGCGAACGTGGGCACCGCGATGACCTCGAGCTCTTCGGCCCGCTCGACCTCGGGCATGTAGTCCCCGAAGCCCGTCCCCCAGTACTCCACCTCGAAGGGGACCTCGCCGGCGGCGTCGAGCGCGCGCCAGAACCTGGTGACCTCATCGCGTGAGTCCGAGCACCAGGTCCCCAGGATCACGTAGACCTGGGCGCCCGGGGGCACCGTCGCGAGCTTCGCCGAGGTTGGCCCCGCGGCCGCGCCCTCGAACGCCTTCGCCCACCTGGGCAGCGCGAGCACCTGCGCGCGCGTGATCTCACCTGTCAGCGGCCTCTTCATCTTCGGTCGCTCCTTCTTCATGGGCGGCGTGGGCGTCTCCTGCGTCACCTCCGCGGGCGCCTCCACGACGACCTCGGGCTCGGCGCGCTCCGTGGAGGCGTGTGTTGGCGAGGTCGACGGCCCCTCGCACGCCACGAGCGCCAGCGCGGCGAGGGCGACGAGCATGTGTGCGTGACGCGCGGCCACGTCAGCGGGCCCTCGAGATGGGCTCGATGTCGATGAACGGGTCGGCCGCGTGGCGGCGAATCAACGCCTCGAGGTCGGCGTCCGACCAGGTGTCGTGCGCCTTGAGCAGCGCGCGCTTGTCCCCGACGGTCGACTCCAGGATGACGTAACCGTCCTTGACCGTCAGCGACATGACTTCCTTGAGGATGAGCTCTTCGTCGTCTCGGTAGAGTACCCGCATCGTGTCTGACTCCGTCTTCGTGTGGTCGAGGCCGCAGTCTACACGCTCGCGCGCGGTTGTCAGCGCGAGGCGCTCACTCCTCCTCGCTCACGACCCTTTGCGCCCGTCGGGGCGGCGTGGTCATGACGAGCGCAGCGAGCGCGACGTGGCCGTCGAGGTAGACGTCCAACCCGACGACGCAGCGCGTGAGCGGGCTGACCGAGGGCGCCGTCGTCACGTACTCGACGACGCGCTCGAGCTGGGCGTACGACCTCATCGCGGCCGAGTCGGCGATCAACCTCACCAGCCGGCGCCACGCCATCGTCGACGTCCGCTCGAGCTCTTCGGGGGCGTGCACTTCCACGTCGACGCACCCCTGCATCATGAGGCCGAGCAGCTCGTCGTCGAGCGGCAGCGCCTGCTGCTCGAGGGAGTCGCTCCAGAACGGGAACGCGCGCGCGAGCGCGCGCTGAATCTTCTGCCGCTCGGTCGAGGTGTCGATCTCATTGATGAAGTAGGGGGTCGACGTGGCCTCGAAGGCGTCGGGGTTCCCGCGGATGATTCGCGCGAGCACTCGCATCATCGACGTGAAGTACGTCTCGTCTAGCACCGTGTTCTCGCCCGCCTCGAGGCCGTCGAACGAACGCAGCTCCTCGATGTCGACGGGGATCTTGCCTGGCGGCGTGTCCAGGCGCGCGCTGGAGACGACCTGGCCTCGGATCGCGTCCACGATGGCGGCGCCCTCGTCCCACGGCGACCGTACGATCCGCTCCAAGCACCCGCTGAGAAGGTCCATCCGCCGATGAACCACGCACAGGTGCGCGCACGAGCGAACCCAGAACCAGACGCGCTGGTTCGCCATGGAGGCATTCAGGTTCGGCAGCGCGGCGCCCATGTCGGAGAGGGGCCCCTCGAGCGCGTCGTTCATGAAGACGAACAGGTCCTTCAAGGGGGTGAGCCTACGGGAGCCTGGTCGAAGCGAGCCTCGACCATGCCCTTGAAGCTGGAGGAGGCTTGGCGGCGAGTGGTCGATCCAGCACCGCATGAGCGCTTCGCTCGCGGTGCTCGCGTAGAGGTCGGGGCGCTCCTGCTCGAGCAGCTCCATGAACATGTCGACGAATTCGCGCTCGTGCGGCGCACGCAGGTGCGGCGCGTGCTGGAGCGCCCGGACGACGTCCTCGAGCTCGCCCTCCGGAGTGAGCGCGCGCAGCGTGCTCAGCGACCAGCGGAGGTCGTCCGGGTCCACCGTCGGGACGTCGTCGCGTATCCAGGACAGCTCGCTCATCGCTCCCTCCCATTGCCTGTTCGTTGCGCCTCCGAATCCTGACACAGCCTAGCCTACGAGGTGCCTTGTGACGAGCCGTGGGCGCGCAGCGCATGTCCTGATGTGATCTGTTCGCAGGCTCGGTGATGATGCTATTCTGGTCGCTCGTCACACCCATTAATCCAGGCACGTCGGAGCGCGTCCGACCAGGAGTACCCTTGCGTCACATCACCCTCCGTTCCCTCACGCTGTCCTCCATGTCGATCGCCGCGCTCGCGCTGATGGGCTGCGCGGGCACCGCCGAAGACGAGGACGGCTCCTACGACCTCGTCGTCGAGGACCGCTTCGGCACCGACTACGCGATCGCGGGAAGCAAGCCCTCCTGCAAGGTCAACACGTCCTTCCCCGACAGTGACCCCAAGCGAGGGAAGTACTTCGTGGGCCTCACCGCGAGCGGGAACCCGGACGTCGTCGTCTCCCTGTACGTCCACTTCCTCGAGTACACGGACGCGCCCCCCGCGGGCACGTACGCGAACAGCGATCCGATGGTCGACATCTCGTTCTCGACGACGTTCTCCGACGACTCGGTCGCCGTCGCCGACAACGAGCGCGACCTCTCCAACACGTCGGTCACGGTCACCGACGGTGGAGACGGCATCCGGATGACGCTCGACGGCGGGTTCCCTGGCGCTTCCGGTTACGTCCAGTGCGCGCCCTGATGCTCCCGGTGTGACGGGCGAGGGCCCGCCAGGTAGGCCTGGCGAGCCCTCGCGCCTCACTCTTCCTCGGTCGATCTCCGAGCGCTGGAGGCGCCCCCGCTCAGGCGGGCTGACAGCTCGGGCAGCGGTAGAACGCGCGCTTGGCGTGGTCCTCTCGCACGATCGTCGTGGCGCACTCGGGGCAGGGCGCCCCGTCCCGCTTGTAGATCCAGCGCTTGAGCTCACGCCGCTCCACGCCGCTCGCCTCACCGCTGGCGATGTACTCGTCGCTCGTGGTGAAGCCCTTGGCCTCGTAGGCGCGCCGCGGGACGCTCAGGACGAGCTCCGAGAGCTCGTCGAGCGCGCCCGGCGAGAGCTGCGCCGGGGTCGTCCCGGGGTGGAGCCTGGCCATGTACAGGATCTCGGCGCGCAGGTAGTTGCCGATGCCCGAGAGGACGGACTGCTTGAGCAGCGACTCCCCCAGCGGGACGTTCGCGTGCTTCTCGAGCGCGCGCCGCGCGGTCGCCTGCGTGGTGGCGTCGTGCAGGACGTCCGGGCCCAGCTTGGAGAGGAAGTTGTGGGTCTCGAGCTCGTGGGCGCGGTGCACGCCCACGCGGTTCGTGCTCGTGAGCATCACCGTGTGCTCGGGCGTGTCGAACGCGAACGCGACCTTCTTCTTCCCCTTGGGCTTCTCGCCGCGGCCCAGGACGTACCAGCGCCCATACAGCATCGTGTGCGTGAAGACCGCCCACCCACCCTCCAGGTGGAACGTGATCGACTTGCCGCGCGGCTCGACCGACTCGACGCGTCGGCCCGTGAGCGTCTCGGCGTGCTCGCCCAGCTCCTCCCTCCCGAAGCGCACGTCCTCGGCCACCTCGCCCGCGACCTTCTCCCTCACCCAGTCCGCGATGCGATGAATCTCGGGTCCTTCCGGCACGCTCTCCTCCTTGATCTCGCGTACGTCCACGCGTGTCTGTTCGCGCATGAACATAGACCCCGGAGCGCGCGCGCGCACCCGTGAGGTGAGGGCGATACGATCGTTTTCGCGTAATGGTTGCTGATGATTATCATTTTAGACCACTGGTCTAAACCGCTTGTCACACCGCGAGTCCAGAGCTAGGTTGAGTCATCGACGGCTCGCGCCGAGCCGTCGCGTCCCTGACTGGAGCGTGTGTGAGCCCCTTCGCCCGATACGACCGCCTCGACGTCGAGAAGCAACGCCGGATCATGGACTCGGCCACGGCCGAGTTCGTGGAGAAGGGCTACGAGGACGCGTCGATGAATCAGATCATCGCGGCGGCCGGGATCTCGAAGGGCTCGTTCTACTACTACTTCGAGGACAAGACGGACCTGTTCGTGACGGTGCTTCGGGAGCACATCGTGATCGAGGAGTACATGGACCTGGACCACCTCGACGAGGCGACGTGCCACGAGGAGTTCTGGAGGTTCACCTCCGAGATGTCGCGTGAGGCGATGCGCCGCGTGGAGTCGTCCCCCGTCATCATGAAGCTCGGACAGATCGTGGCGACGCTCTCGCCGTCGGCGCGCGAGCACCACGCGGTCCAGGAGTTCTACGCCGAGGCGAGCGGCTACGCCGTGCGCCTCATCGCTTCGGGACAGCGCGCCCGCGCGATCCGGGACGACCTCCCCATGCCCGTCCTCATCAAGCTCTGGATGTCCGTGGACACGGTGCTCAGCGAGTGGGGCTACCAGACCTGGGAGGCCGACCCCCCCGAGCGCCGTGACGAGGTCATGGTCATCACGCTGGACGCCTTCAAGCGGCTCTTCTCACCTTGCGAGGCCGACTCATGAGACCCGATACGTAGCCTGCTCGAGGCGACATGCGCTCGCCACATGCGCTCGCCACATACATTCGCCATATGACACGGGCGACAACTCCCTGGAGCCTGCGACCGATCCGCGGCCGCGACCCCTCCGAGCTGCCAGCCCCGAACCCACGAAGGAGGATCGCATCATGCGACGTCAACACCGTGTCACACCGCCCGCCATCCTGTTCACCGCGCTCGCGACGTTCGCCGCCCCCGCGCTCGCGCAGGACGCCGAGCCGGCGCCCGCCGAGGCAGCGCCCGCCGATGCCGTGAAGGTCACGCCCGAGCTGCTCGCCGAGCGCCTCGACTCGCTCTACAGGTCGAAGGCCTCGAAGGGGAAGATGACGATGAAGATCGTCACCAAGAACTACGAGCGCGAGATGACCATGGAGATGACCACCCGCGGCATGGACGACACGCTCATCCGCATCGTCGCGCCCCGAAAGGACCGCGGCGTCTCCACGCTCAAGAAGGGCACGGAGATGTGGAACTACATCCCCAAGGTCCGCAAGACCGTGCGCGTCCCGCCGTCGATGATGACCTCGTCCTGGATGGGCTCCGACGTCACCAACGACGACCTCGTGCGCGGCTCCTCCTACGAGGACGACTACACCACGGAGATGTCCCCCAAGGAGGCCAAGGGCGGCGAGGTCTGCGTGACCACGACCCCCAAGCCGAGCGCGCCGGTGACCTGGAGCCGCATCGTCGGGTGCTTCGACCAGGAGACCCTCACGCCCACCCGCCAGGTCTTCTACGACGAGAAGGACCGCGCCGCCCGGCGCATCTCCTTCGCCGACGTCAAGACGATGGATGGCCGCGTCATCCCCACCCGGATGACGATCGAGCCGCTCATCGGTGAGAACAAGGGCAACAAGACCGTCATGACGTACGTCGAGATGGACTTCGACGCCGACGTCGACCCCCGCGTCTTCTCGCTGTCGTCGCTTCGGCGCGCGCGCTGAAACGAGCGGGCCGCGCGCCTTCGATAGAAGGCGCGCGGCCCCCCAACATGAGGACATCACGATGTTGAGCTTGAAGCTCGGCCTGCGCAACGCGGGCCGTAGAAAGGGGAGGAGCGCGCTGACCGTGGCGATGCTCGCCTTCGGCACGTTCCTGCTCGTGTTCTCGACGGCCCTGAACGAGGGGCCGTACGCGGACATGACCGAGATGGCCACGGGCACCTGGGGGGGTCACCTCCAGGTCCTGAACGAGGGCTACCTCGACAGCCCCTCGATGTACGAATTCATAGAGGAGCCGCTCGGGGTCGTCGACGCGCTCCAGGCGCGCCCACACGTCGTCGCCGCGACCGCTCGGCTCGAGGCCGCCGGCCTCCTGAGCGTGGGCGAGCGCACCGCCGGCGCGCAACTCACCGGGGTCATGCCCGAGAACGAGCCCAAGGTCTCGACGCTCCCGCGCACGATCTCGCAGGGCGAGTTCCTGCCGACCGGTGAGGTCGGCGACGAGGACCCGCTGCCGATCGTGCTCGGCGACGGGCTCGCCTCTCGCCTCGATGCAAAGCTGGGCGACGAGGTCGTCTTCCTCGGCCAGGCCGCCGACGGCTCGATGGCCGCCGAGCTGTTCACGCTCGTCGGCGTGCTCGACTCGGGCGTGGACGCGCTCGACGCGTCCATGGCGCTCGTGAGGCTCGAGGACGCGCAGGCGCTCTTCGAGATGAAGGACCGCGCGCACCGCGTGGTCGTGCGGACCGAGGGGCTCGGTCACGTCGGCGCCGTCGCGCGCGGGTTCACCCCGCAGGCCGAGGGCGCGAAGCTCTACACCTGGAGGGAGATCAACCCCTCGATGGTCTCCTCGATCGAGTCGGACCGCGCCGGAGGGTTCGTGTTCGCGCTCGTCCTGATGTTCATGGTCGCGCTGGGCGCGGTGAACACGACCGTGATGTCGGTGTTCGAGCGCAGCCAGGAGCTCGGCGTGATGAAGGCGCTGGGCACGTCGCCCGGGACGATCGTCGCCACGGTCGTGTGGGAGGCGTTCGTCATCGGCCTGCTCGGCGTGGGCCTGGGGGCGCTGCTCGCCGCCTGCCTCAACGAGTACATGGCCCAGCCCCACGTGGGGCTCGAGATGTTCGACGAGCCGATCGACTTCGCTGGCTATCAGATGTTCAAGATCTACCCCAAGAACACCGTCCGCGGGACCATCGCCTACCCGGCGATGATCCTCGCGGCGACGACGCTGGGCGCGATCTGGCCGGCCATCCGCGCCTCCCTGCTCGACCCCGTCAAAGCCATCAGAGGAGTCTGACATGTTGGTACTCAAGCTCGCGTGGCGCTCCATCTGGAGGAACCGCACGCGCACTCTGATCACGACGCTCGGGATCATGATCGGCGTCATGATGGTGATCTTCGCGTCCGGCTTCGCCGTCGGCTTCTCGGAGAAGATGGTCCGCACGTCGACGCAGTCTCGCTCCGGCGAGGCCCAGCTCACGGCCGTGGGCTGGGCGAAGACGCTCGAGGAGACGAACGTGATGTCGGGCCTGGACGAGCGGCTCGCGCTGCTCGACGCGTCCCCGAAGGTCCAGGCCGCCGCGCCGCGCATCGTCGGGTTCGGGCTGCTCTCGATCGGCTCGCGCTCCAGGGGCGTCCAGCTCCTGGGCGTCTACCCGGCGCGCGAGTCGAAGGTCACGAACTGGGACTCCCGGCTCGTCGCTGGCGAGTACTTGGCCGAGCCCGGAGACATGCTCATCGGCGCCAAGCTCGCCGAGGAGCTCGAGGTCGAGGTCGGCGCCAAGCTCATCCTGACCGGCGCGGACGTGAACACGGGCGAGGCCGCGACCGAGCTCGTCTACGTCCGCGGCCTGCTCTCCACGGGTGACAACGGCCTCGACGAGGGCGCCGCGATCGTCCACATCGCCCAGGCACAGCGCGTCGTCGGGCTCCCCGACGCCGCGCACGTCATCGCCCTCGATGTCACCGCGAACACGCTCGAGCCCGACGTCATCGAGGCCGACATCGCCGCGTTCGCCAGCGACACCGTCGAGGCGCGCTCCTGGCGCCAGACCAACGCCATGATCGCCGAGGTCCACCAGATGATGGGCGCCTACATGGACATGATCCTGTTCATGATCTTCCTGATCATCTCGTTCGGCATCGTCAACACCATCTCGATGTCGCTGCTCGAGCGCATGCACGAGTTCGGCGTCATGCGCGCCATCGGCACCTCTCCCTGGCAGCTCGCCGGGCAGATCGTGACCGAGGCCGGGTTCCTCGGCCTCGTGGGCGCGATCCCGGGCCTGCTCGCGGGCCTTGGCCTCAACGCCTACTACGCCAGCGTCGGGCTCAACTTCTCGGAGATGAACGCCTACGGGATGACCTTCGTCGACCCGATCTACCCGCTCGTGAACGTCCCCGAGGCGCTCCGCGTCGCCGCGATCTTCACGCTCCTGACCGCGCTCGCGGCCACCGTGTCCGCGATCCGCGTCGCGCTCGTGAAGCCCGTCGACGCGATGCGCTCCTGAGCCAAGAAATACCTTACGTTACAAAAAGATACGACATCTAGAGGTGAGAGCCATGAGTGACTCCAAAGAGAAAGCAGAGGGAGGCGCGGGGGGCGAGGTCGTCATCGAGGTCGATGACGTGAAGCGCCACTACGTGACCGGCGGCGGGACCGTGAAGGCGCTCGACGGCGCCTCGCTGACGATCGAGCGCGGTGAGTTCCTCGCGATCGCCGGGCCATCCGGTTCGGGCAAGTCCACGATGCTCAACGTGATAGGCGGCCTCGACGTCCCGGATTCGGGAGAGGTCATGGTGGAGGGAAAGCACCTCGGTGAGATGAGGCAGAGCCAGCTCGCGGCGCTCCGCCGCGACCGCATCGGCTTCATCTTCCAGGCCTACAACCTCAACCCCGTGCTCACCGTGCTCGAGAACACCGAGTACGTGATGATGCTCCAGGGGAAGCCGCCGGCCGAGCGCAAGAAGCTCGCGGTCGACGTGCTCGAGGAGGTCGGCCTGGGCGACATGCTCGACCGGCGGCCCTCGCAGCTCTCCGGCGGCCAGCAGCAGCGCGTCGCCGTGGCCCGCGCGATCGCCGGCGCCCCCGCGATCGTGCTCGCCGACGAGCCCACCGCGAACCTGGACTCGACCACCGGCCAGGAACTCCTCGACATGATGGAGCGCCTGAACCGGGAGCGCGGCGTCACGTTCGTCTTCTCCACCCACGACCCCGAGGTCATGAAGCGCGCCTCCAGGCTCATCCGCCTCCGAGACGGCAAGATCGAGTCCGAGGAGCGCCGCAGATGAAGACCCCAGAACTCAGGGCGCTCGCCGTCGCGCTGGCCGCCTCGTGCGCGCTCTGCGTGTCCGCCCCGGCGAGCGCCGCGCTCACGTTCGAGTCCGACGACGGCGAGGCCGGCGCCGAGCTCGTCGCCCACGCGCGCACGTTCTCACTGTTCACCGGCGGCGGCGCGGACGAGGTCCAGTCGCTCGTGTCCCAGCGCCTCCGACCCCAACTCGACGTCTGGAGCCCCTGGGGGCTCTCGCTCGAGATCGCCTACGACCTCGTCCCGATCACGGGTGGCGGCGGCGGCCAGGCCGCCGCGCTCGCGGTCGGCGCGAACGTCCCGATGCGCTGGGTCGACTTCGATCGCGTCCTCTACGCGCCCGACTCGGGCGGCTGGATGCTCCAGCACAACCTCGACAGGCTCGCGCTCACGTACGGCGGCGTCTGGGGTGAGGTCCGCCTGGGCCGCCAGGCCATCGGCTTCGGCTCGTCGCGCCTCTTCCCGGCGGCCGACCTGTTCGCGCCGTTCGGCCCCGCCTCGATCGACACCGAGTTCAAGCGGGGCGCCGACGCGCTGCGCGTGACGGTACCGATCGGCGAGTTCCACGAGGTCGAGGCGTACGTGGTCGCCGACGGCACGGACGCGAGCGAGTGGACGTACATGGGCCGCTGGCGCGGGTCGTTCACGGGCGTGCTGGACGTGTCCGTGCTCGGCGGCGTGAGCTACGGGCGCCCCACGCTCGGGCTCGACCTCGCCGGGGACCTCCTCGGCGCGACCTGGTACGCCGAGGGCTCCGCGCGCGCTGACACCGATGACCTGTCGGACACGTCGGTGCGCGCGACCGCTGGGCTGAGCTACCAGTTCCCCTTCGACCTCAGCGCCACCGTCGAGGGGCACTACAACGGCCGCGGCGGCGCGCCCCCCTACACCGACCAGCTCCTCGAGCCTTCGCTCGAGCGGCGCGTGGGCGAGGTCTTCCTGCTCGGGCGTTGGTACGCGGGCGCGGCGCTGTCGTACCCGCTGATGCCGCTGCTCTCGGCGTCTCTGGCCTACCAACAGAACCTCACGGACGCCTCGGGGCTCGTGACCGCGGCGCTCGGCTACGACTTCAGCGAGGAGGTCAGCGTGGGGCTTGGCGCGCTGCTCACCTACGGCGACGAACCCGAGGTCGACGCCGCGGGGATCCCGCGGCTGCGAAGCGAGTTCGGTGCGTACCCGACGATCGCGTTCGCGGACGTCCGGCTGGTGTTCTGAATCGACGCTTTCTGGGGGAGAGTTCGCGCCACGGCTGGCGGCGTCGCGCGCCCTCTCGGTCGCCTACGTCGATTTTGTCGATGCTGCGTTCGGCAAGAATACATGGGGGTTTTGGGCAGGTGTCGCGTCCGTCGAGGGCTATGAATTCGAGATCCTTAAGATTCTCTTAAGAACTCATTCGTAAGCTCCTCTTCAGTCGCACCACACACCAAGTTCAGCACGCGATGTGCTCCCCATACGCCCTGGATACCAACCCATGCCCACCTCCCAATCGTATTCGAGGGCCGGCCTCCTCACGGCCGTGGTCAGCGCATCCCTCATGTGGGGTTGCGAGGGCGAGCCCCAGGACGAGCTCGTCCCGACACCAACCTCCTCCGCAGCGCGCCTCCCCGAGGACATGGAGGCCCTGGAGGGCGCGCCCGACTGCGTGGACCTCGAGGGCTCCGAAGGGCTCACCGCCGTGAGCCCCGAGGGGTTCGCCTGGCTCGCCCAGGAGCATGGAGAGGGGCAGACCCGGGTGCGCGTCGTCGACCCGTCCGACCTCGGGCTCACCTCCACGCACGAGGTCGACCTGTCCTCGCTCGCCTCGGCTCGCGCCTGGAGCGGCGCGGACGCGAGCCTCGCGGCCGACGGGACGGTGTGGCGTCTCGACGACTTCTCGAGGGTGCGCCTGACGTCGCCCGTCGACGACCTGAGCTCGGCCTCCGTCTGCGGGACGTTGGATCAAGACGGCTTCGTCCTCACGCGCGAAGGACTCTTCGAGCGGAGGGGCTCCTCCTGGTGGGGGTGGGACCCGAGCCTGGGCGAGGATGAGGCGCCCTCCATGATCCTGGCGCGCCAGGGCGAGTGCGTCGGTCCCGATCAGACCCTCTGGGCAACCAGCGAAGACGGGGTCCTGTGGGGCGTCGACATCGCGGACGGTTCAGCGGCGCGGCGCGCGAGGTTCGGCGACCTCATCGACGCCAGCGCGACGGCTCGGGACGTGGCCATCATCGACGGCGCGGTGCTCTGGATCGGCTCCCCGACCGAGCTCGACTCGTGGCGCGCGTGGGATGTCGGCGTGGTGGGCGCCACGCGCCTGAGCTCGAACACGGACTCCGTGTGGATCCAGACCGAGGGGGCGCTGTTGAGGTGGAGCCAGGGTGAGTGGAGCGCGCTCTCGCTCCCGGCTGGGCAGAGCCCGACCTCCATGCTCGCGTACGAGAGCGGCGTCTGGTGGACCACGCCCGAGCAGCTCTGCCACCAGCGCGTCGGCGCGGGCGTCCGAGTCGATGGGTTCCGCCCGTTCGGGAGGACGCAGGACGAGTCGCTCACGTTGCACATCTCGGTTCTGGAGGGACAGGAGGCGCCCAGCGTGGACCTCGGCGGCCAGCCGCTCGATGCGCTCGATGCGCAAGACGGCGGCTGGCTCGTGCAGGCCCCGTTGGAGTCGCTCGGGTGGCACACCGTGAGCATCACCACGGCCCAGGGGACGCGAGACCTCTCCGTGGAGAGGCTCCCGCTGCCGGAGCGGAGCTGGGAGCAGGACATCCAGCCGATCTACGAGGTCAACTGCTCCGAGTGCCACGGCGGGCCCGACGCGCTCTCCACGGACCTGTCCACCCACGGCGCCTGGGTCCAGGCCGCGGATCGCATCCAGGCGTTCGTCGTGGATACGCAGAGCATGCCACCACCCGCGAGCAAAAAGGACGGCTGGTCGTCGGCGGACGTCGACATGATCGAGCAGTGGATCGCGGGCGCTCGAGAGCCATGAGGTCCGAGCCATGAATACAGACGTCGAAGCGCGAATCAGAAAACGACCAGGTGACGCAGGCGCGGAGACAGGCGCCCACCTGGAGACCGGGAGAACACGCGACATGAAACACCCCAGATCGTCACTCGAGATCACATGCCTGCTGTCGAGCGTGTTCGCGCTCTGGCTCGCGGCTTGTGATGAGAGTCAGGAACCCCAAGACACATCGAGTGAGCGCCCGAGCATCGACTCGCCCGGCTCCGAGCTCGACGAGGAGCTGGACTGGGCCGCGGCCGGAGAGGCGGACGACTGCAACGTCGACGCGCTGCTCCCCACGCACGTCAGCGTGAGGAGGGTCAAGAACCTGCTCACGGGGTTGGCGCCGACGGAGGCGGAGCTCGAAGAGATCCAGCAGGACCCCACCCGGCTCCGGGAGCACGTGCGGCTCTGGGTTCGCACCCCCGAGTTCAGGAGCAAGCTCAGCGCGTTCCTCGACGTGACGCTCCAGCAGGCAAACCTCGACCGCCTCGACTACGTCATCCCCGTCACGGACGCCGAGGGCATCGCGGGGTGGGGCGACCCCACCGAGCTCTGGGACAACCTCAACGAGTCCTTCGTCCGTACCGCGATGCACATCGTCGAGGAGGGGAGGCCGTTCAACGAGATCTCGAGCACCAGGACGTGGATGATGACCACGGCCATGATGTCCTACCTCATCCACGCGGATCGCTACGTGGGCCCGGACATGCGGTTCTACCATGAGGCCTTCACCGCGGAAGGCGTGACGTTCGACATGAACACGCCCATCGACGTCCAGTCCGAGCACGCCACGTTCTACTCGTCTACCCCGCTCGTGAACGAGGCCTCGGGCTGCACCGACCCGTACGACGTCGTGAGCCGTGGCGTCAACGCCGCCAGAGCCCTGAAGCGGCCAACGTTCACGACCTTCATCACCGGCAGGTCTCCGAACGGCTCCAGGACGTTCTGCAACACGATCCGCGTCCCGGGGTTCAACGGCTCGGACTTCTCCGACTGGAGGCCCGTGGAGATCCTGCCGTTGGGCGTGGGCGTGCCACGCTCGGAGCAGTTCTTCGACGCGCACCTCCTGCGCCAGATGGACACCCTCCCGCTCGAGATCGAGCGCACTGGCTTCTTCACCACGCCGTCGTTCCTGGGCGGGTGGCGAACCAACGAGGAGAACAGCTTCCGCGTCACGACCAACCAGACCCTCATCACGGGGCTGGGCCTCGCCTTCGAGGACTCCGACACGACGACCCCCCTGGGTGACGACGGCCTGGCCGCGGACCACGCGTCTCCCGGGACGCAATGCTACAGCTGCCACAAGAACCTCGACCCGATGCGTAACTTCTTCGACGTCGTCTTCCTCCCCAACACGTACGCGCCTCGCCTCGAAGAGGACCGCCTGACCGTCACGCCCACCTTCAGCTTCCAGGGTTACTCCGACGAGGGGACTGGCCTGAGAGACCTGGGGAGGATCCTCTCGGAGCACCCCTACTTCTCGACCGGGTGGACCCAGAAGCTGTGCATGTACGCCAACTCCAAGAAGTGCAACGAGGACGACCCCGAGTTCACGCGCGTGGTCCAGGCCTTCGAGGACTCGAACTTCGACCTCGAGGCGCTCTTCGTGGAGCTCTACTCGTCCCCGCTGGTGACCGGGAGCTCGTGCGCCGAGGGCGAAGAGGGCGACTTCTCCGTCGTCTCGATCGCGCGCTTCGAGCACCTCTGCAAGGTGCTCGAGACCCGCCTGGGTCTAGACGACGTGTGCGCCTTGAACGGGAACATCGAGGACCTCGCCGCGGCGCTCCCCACCGCGAACTGGTCACGCGGGAGCACCGAGCCCGCGCAGCCGACGGAGCCCTCGCTCTTCTACGCCGCGGGAGAGAAGTCGCTGTGCAAGGAGATCGCCGCGCTCGTCGTGGACTCCCCCGGCTCCATGCTCCAGACCTCGAACATGGAGGGGTCGATCGACTACATCGTCGAGACCGTGATGGGGGTCCCCCCCTCGGACCCCCGCCACGGGGGCGTCCACGAGCTCATGACGCAGCACGTGGACTTGGTCGGTGAGGTCGACGGCGCCGCGAGCCAGCTCCGCTCGGCGTTCGTCGTGGCGTGCACCTCTCCCTTCGTGACTTCAACCGATCTGTAGGAAAAAAGATGAAAGACGAACTCAACACTTCTCGCAGACGGTTCCTGAGGAAGTCCCTCTTCGGCGCGGGCGCCATCGGGCTGCGCTCCCTCGCGACGGGGCTCCCGCTGTCCTTCTTCGTCTCGGGCTTTCCTCACAAGGAGGCGCTCGCGATGGAAGAGGCCGAGCGGCCGTTCCTCATCCTCATGGGGAGCCAGGCGGGGGACCCCTTCAACGCCAACACGCCGGGCTGCTACGGCGTCGACGGCGTCGTCAACAACCCCCAGCCCGAGATGGCGGCCACGAACCTGCGCCTCGGTGACGTCTCGACCCAGGCCGCGGCGCCGTGGGCCAGCCTGCCCCAGTGGGTCCTGGACCAGACCCACTTCGTCCACCACAGGACCTACCAGAACGCCCACCCGCAGTTCAGCAAGGTGCTCGGGCTCGTCGGCAGCGCCAAGTCGGTGTCCGGTGGCGGGACGGAGCAGATCGCGTCGGTCTACTCTTCGGAGAACGCCCAGGCGCTCCAGACCATCCAGGCCGAGCCCGTCGCGCTCACGGGGAGCCTGACCTTCGAGGGTCGCGTCTTGCAGTCGATCCGCCCCCAGACGCTCGCCTCGATGTTCCGCACCGAGACCGGCACCGAGCTCGAGCTGGAGAGCATCCGTGAGTCCACGCTCGACTCGCTCCACTCGCTCCTCCGCGACAGCGGGACGCCCGAGCAGAGGCGGTGGATCGAGCGCTACGCCACGTCGCACGAGCAGGTCCAGCAGCTCGACGAGCGCTTCCTCGAGCGCTTCGGCAACATCACGGACAACTTCGCTCGGGGACAGATCGACGCGGCGCTGACCTTGATCATGATGCGGGTCAGCCCCGTCATGCACATCGAGATCCCCTTCGGCGGCGACAACCACAGCGACCCGGGCCTCATGAACGAGAAGACCGACACGGTCGCCGCGCTCGAAGTGATGAACCACCTCTTCCAGGAGATCGACGCGCTCGGGCTACGCGACAAGGTCACCGTGGCCAACCTGAACGTCTTCGGGCGTACGCTCGGCAAGCTCGGTACGGAAGGGCGTGACCACAACCTCAACCACCACGTCATGATGATGAGCGGGCCCCGGATCAGGCCCGGCATCTCGGGGAGCATCGTCCCCAACGGGAACGACTTCGGCGCCACGGCCATCGACTCCGCCACGGGTCAGGGCCACGACGACGCCGACATCCCCGCCGACGAGACCCTCGAGGCCGCCGCGAAGACGCTCGCCACGGCCGTTGGAGTCCCCGCCGACCGCGTGGACGTTCGAATTCAGCGCGGCAAGGTCATCCGCGCCGTCCTCGAGGACGGGTGACCTCCCCGTGAGCTCGGGTGGTCGAAGCGCCAGACACGTCGGCGTGCTCGAGGGGCGGTCTCCATGGGATCGCCCCTCGCTTCGTTCATGGGCTCCCTGCGCAGCCTCGACCTGGAATGCCTGGGCTCGGGCGGTGGGTTGGTAGGCGAGGCTTCGACCGAAGAACCTCCGCCTGGCGAGCTCATGAAGATCCTGCTCTCGAAAGCCCACGTCGCGGTCTCGGGGCAGTTCAGGTCGTTCGCGTCCCACGACATCGTCGTCTCGAAGCTCGTCCTGGCCGGCGCCCTGGGCGCAAGCCGCGCGCGCACGAGGGAGACCACCGTCGTGGTCTGTGGGCGCACGGATCGGCGACAGCACGAAAGCAAGATGGCGCGCCACGCGAGGGAGCGAGGCATCCCCGTGATCGATGAACTCCAGCTCAAGGAGCTGCTGAAGCACGGGGAGCTCGAGCTCGAGGGCCAGGGCTTGCTGATGCCGGGCGAGGGGACGTTGACGGAGCTCGTGGCGCAGGCCAGGGCCCTGCTCGATGGTGAGCCGTCCTCGGAGCGTTGGACCTCGATCGTGAGGCTCGTCGACGGGTGCGATCCGGTCCAGATGAACGAGCTGGTCGACTACCTCGCGCCGCAGCTCGACCGCTGGCGCCTCGCCGACCGCCACGCGCGATGGCGTGTGTCGTGGAGCGATGACCTTCGCGTGAACCTGCCGCCCGAGTTCTTCACCGGGCTCGCGCGCGGCGCGCTCCGCGTGGCGCACCCGAGGTGGCTCTTCGCCGCGATCGAGGGCGCCGACCCGAGGCTGCGCCTGACGTCACACCTTCGCACGCTCGGCCTTGGCGTGGCCCAGATCTCCTCGCTGCTCACGCGCCGCACGCTCGGGTCGGTGCGCCTGCTCGACCTCTCCGCTGTGGCTGTCGACGACCTCGACTGGCGCGCGATCGCCGCGAGAGCGTCGCTCCCGAGCCTCGTCGCGCTTCGCATCGACCCGCTCGGCCTCACGGCGCGTCGAGCGCTCGAGGAGGCAGACCTGTTCGCCGGCGTGCGACGCCTTTGCGTTCGGACGCGCAGGCATGGTGACCTGGACGCGATCGCGAAGACGCTCGCGTCGCCGATGTTTCGAGGCGTCGAGGAGGTCGTGACCTCGAGCTCGTACGACTTCGAGGGGCTCGCCCGAGCTCTCTACGTCCCTGGCGCGCTCCCGTCGCTCACCACGTGGGAGGCCGCGTCTCGGACGGCCGAGGAGATGTGGACCGACTCGCACGCCTTCGATCACGTCCGCGGGCGCGTGGCGCGGATGCGCCTGGTGCTCCCCTCGAGGGGCCCGTCGATGTTAAGGACGCTGAGCCGCATGAGCTTCGCGGGCCTGCGCGAGCTCGACCTCTCGGGTCTCATGCCGCGCCTCGACGAGGGCTCGCACCCTGGCTCGCGCGCGAACGCGGTGTCCATCGCCGCGAAGCACCTCCCGGGCTCGGCGCTCGCGCGCAGCGTCCCCAGGCTCATGCTCGGTGACCTGAGGACGCCCGCGCTCGTCGCCACGCTCGAGCGGGACGGCGTCGAGGTGACCGGGTGATTCCTCGCGCCTGACCACACGAAGAAGGAGGCCTCTCCCACTGGAAGAGGCCTCCTTCTTCGATGAACCTTTGCAGAGTCGGACCCCGCCGGTCTGGCTCAGTACCTCGAGCTCCTGCGCCGGTTGGTGCTCGTGCGGGTCACGACGACCTTGTTACGGCGCTGGTTGTTGCGGCGCACGACCTTGCGGTTCCTGCGGGGCTGGTGGACCCGGTCGACGGTCGTGCGGGTGCGGCCAGTGTGGAAGCGCGTCGTGGTGTAGGTGGCGACGTAGCGGCGACCGCGGACCCACTCGATGACCTCACGGGTGCTGACGACGGGGCGAGCGTTGCGGCGGGCGTTGTGCCGACGCTTGTTGGTCACCCTGGTGGTGGTCGTGGTGGTCGTGGTGGCGCCGCGGCGACGGTTGGTGGTCGTGGTCGTGGTGCGCTCGGAGCGGCGGTCGTTCGAGCGGGTGCGGTCGGAGCGTCGGTCCGAGCGGCGGTCGTTCGTACGGGTGTCGTCGTAGCGGTCACGGTCGCTGGCGGTGTCGTAGCGGCCGCGGTTGTCATGGACGCTGTGGTCGTGGTTCTGGTCGCAGCTCTCATGGCGGTCGTAGGCGAACGCCGACGTGGACATCAGGAGCCCCGCCATCAGGAAGGTCGCGAGCGTGATGATCTGCTTGGTGTAGTTCGTCATGGCTTGTGACTCCTCGTCTCGTATCGTCTTTTTGGTCGGGCGCCCGGCGTCTCCGTCAGCGCCTCACGACAACTCAGACGGGGCACCCCGCGGTGTATTCGTTTTTTCTTTGGCGTGGCCTGTCGGCGCGCCTTACACAATCGTCGTCTGGAACACGCGACGTGCGCGTTCGGAGAGGCCGGCTCGTACGCTGGGCATGAACGAGGAGCACCACATGAGACCGTTGGGTGAGCTGACGAAGAGGGGACAGGTCGCGAGGCTGCGCGTGCTCGGGCACGCGGCGCTCCGATCCTGGGGCATGGAGGGCGCCGAGCTGCGCCCGCTCTCGCACTCCGAGAACACGACCTTCGACGTGCGCTCTCCGAGGGGGCGCTTCATGCTCCGCGTGGCGCGCCCGGGCTACCGCACCGACGCCGAGCTCGAGTCCGAGGTCGACTTCCTCGAGCACCTCGACGTCGCCTGGTCCGGCGGCGCCGCGCCTCGCCCGGTGCGCGCCGCCGATGGCGCCGCGGTCGTCCTCGCGGGCGCCCGAGGGGTGCCGGAGGAGCGCCGCTGCGTGCTCTTCGAGTGGCTCGATGGGCGGATGTGTTGGTCGAGCCTGAGCCCTGCGCGCCTGCGCGCGCTCGGGCGCGCGCAGGCCTCCTTGCACGACATACAGGCCGAGTTCGAGGCGCCCGCCGGCTTCTCGCGCCCGCGCGGGACGCTGTCCAACGGCTACCCGGCGAGGTGGTGGAGAGAGGCCGACGACCTGCCCCCGGAGCTCGTCGAGGCGTTCGAGGCGGCCCACGACGTCGGTGCGCCCGTCTACGAGGCTCTCATGGAGGAGGATGGCGCCCACGGCCTCATCCACATGGATATGCACCCCTGGAACGTGCTCTTCCGCCCCGGCGGCGAGGTTGGCGTGATCGACTTCGACGACATGACGTGGGCGCCGTTGATCATGGACGTCGTGGTCGTGGTCGATTCGCTGTCCAGTCACGAGGACGCCGGGGCGCTCGTTGGGGCCTTCATCGCCGGCTACAGAGAGGTCCGCGAGCTGCCTCGAGAGTGGCTCGACATGCTCCCTGTGCTCAGGCCGCACTTCTATGTCAATGGGGTGGCCTGGCTGCGCGCGCGCTCGGAGATCCCCGCGCTGCGTGCGCGATACGCCCGCTACATCGTGGAGGTCCGCGCCGACATCGAGCGCGAGCTCGCGCGGGCTGGGCGAGCGCTCGGGTGAGCGGGCGCGCCTACATCTGGTCGGCGGACTCCTCGTCCTCGAGCGCGTTCTCGTCCGCCGACGCGGCCGGCGTGGCCTACTCCATCGGCTCGACGTCCTCGGCCATCTGCTTCATCGCCAGCTCGGCGTGAAACATCGTGCCGATGAACGCGAGCGCGAGCGCTCGGCGCGCTCGCGGACCGTCCTCACCGTTCGTGTGTGTCACGACGCCCACCTCGTTCTTGGCGCCCATGTTGCCGTCCTCGTCGAAGACGAGGGCTTCCGCGCGACCTTCCTTCCTGCTGGTGCCGTCCTCGGTGATCGTGACGTCGTACGTCGAGCCGTCCGCCTTGGTGAGCGTGCCGTCCGCCTGGAGCTGGAGCAGCAGCTCGCCGTCGTCCCTGGTGACGGCTCCATCCGGGGTGATCGTGGTGTGGTGGCCGGGTCCGAGCGCAAACTTCTCGTCGAGGACCGTGATGGCGCCGTCGGCGGCGATCTTCATGAACGCGCTGCCGGTGGGGTCCGTAAACGTCATCTCGTGAACGTCGAGCATCGAGACCGCGCTGTCCTCGGTGACCTCGACGTCTTCGGTCTTCGGCGCGGTCGAGCACGCGGTGGCCAGGGTCACGGCGCATGCACACACGATAAGGGCTCTCTTCATCATCTTGGGGCTCTCTGGGACGGGGTTCGTGAGGATCGGGTCGTGGGGACAGGGTCGCTGAGATCGGGTCGGGCTGTCACGTGACGTCTCACCTTCAGGTGCGGGCGTCACATCTGGTCGGCGGACTCCTCATCCTCCAGCGCGTTCTTCGTCGACGTGTCGCCCAGGCCGCCCACGCCGCGTGGCGCGACCGCCGGCTACGGCATCGCCTCATCCATCGACTCCTCGCGGCCTCGTTTGTCCGCGTAGACGAAGATGCTCACGAACGCGAGCGCGACGGCGCGGCGCGCTCGCGGGCCGTCCTCACCGCCGACGTGCGCGACGGCCGCGGACTCCGCGATGCCTTCCTCGGACAGGCTGCCCGCGTCGTCGAACACGAGCGGCTTGGACATCTTCGCGTTCTTGGTGGTGCCGTCCTCGGCGATCGTGATCGGGATCAGCGAGCCGTCGGCCGCGATCAGCGTCCCGTCCGCGTTCAACGTGAAGAAGGGCGAGCCGTCGGCCAGCGTGACGGCGCCGTCGGGCGCGATCGTCGTGTAGTGCCCGGGCGCGAGCGGCGCGCCCTCGTCGACGACCTCGACCTCGCCCCCCTCGCTGATCGTGAAGAACCCACCGTCGCCCCTGGGTGACGACACGACGACCTCGTGGACGTCGATCAGGCCCGCGCTCCTCGAGCCGGTGACGTCGGCGTCGTCGGCCTTCGGGGTGGTCGAACACGCGGCGGCCAATGTCGCGGCGCATACGCAAAGAAACAGAGTCCTCTTCATCATCTCGGGGCTCTCCGGGAGGGTGCAGTGTTCGATGAACTTCGATCGTGATGAGGCTACATTGTACCATGCGCCCGCGGCCCGCCGCATCGCGAGTCGTCTCACGACGCCTCCTCAGAACGCCACCGGACACCCGATGAAACAAGAAGACACCGACGCGCTCGAGGGCGGCTGGTCGCGCAGCTACCGCCGCCGACAGGGGCAGCTCACGCGCGCGCAGCGCCTCGCGCTGCGCGAGCTCTCGCCGCGCTTCCTGCTCGACGCCTCCTGGGGCGTCACGCTCGACCTCCCGGCGGCCTTCGGCCGCCAGGGCCGCGTCGTCCTCGAGGTCGGCTTCGGCATGGGAGAGAACCTGCTCGCGCAGGCGGAGCGCCTGCCAGACACGGACATCGTCGGCGTCGAGGTCCACACGCCGGGGCTCGGCTCGGTGATGCGCGCGCTCGACGAGCGCGCGCTCCCGAACGTCCGCGTCGTGCGCCGCGACGTCATCGAGCTGCTCGCGCGCCACGTCCCCGACGCGTCCTTCGACGAGGTCTGGATCTTCTTCCCCGAGCCCTGGCCGCGCGAGAAGGACGTCCACAGGAGGTTGATGCGCACCGAGCTCCTCGACCTGCTCGCGCGCCGCATGCGCCCCGGCGGCGAGCTCCGGCTCGCCACCGACGTGCGCGCCTACGCCGAGTACGCCCTCGAGGTCCTCGACGCCCACCCCCGCTTCACCAACCTCTCGGCGCGCGACGACGGCCTCGCCGCGCGCCCCGAGTGGCGCCCGATGACCAAGTACGAGTCGCGTGGCGTCGAGCGCGGGCGCCCCTCGCACGACCTCTGGTTCGGCCTGCTGGCGTAAGCCCTTCCTCCCATTTTCTGGCGTAGCGTCAGCCCGAGTTCAACCACTCGGTTCGCGCGCGGGCAGGCGCGGCGCCGGACTCGAGCTCTCTGAGGACCCCTGGCGTGGCGACCAGGGGGACCGAGCAGTGGCCGACCTCGTCGCCCCTCCAGGTGCGCCCGTAGGTGTCCACGAACGGTCCCGAGGGCGTCGCCGAGTAGTCCAGGTCCTCACAATCGGACCCCGCGGCGCAGAGCGGCGCCATGCCCGCGTACGGCCCGAGCGGCGCGACGCGTGAGCAGTCCCTCGGGTTGGGCTTCGAGTGCCTCCACACGCGCGTCCGCGCGACGTTCTCCGGCACGCGCATCTTCGCCGCCGCCATCGGCTGGTAGGGGTCCATCAACAGCAACCTCGCCACGCGACGCTGCGCCCGCGACACGCGCCCGTCGCGCGACAACACCCGCGCCAGCTCCACCGCGTTCACGCCGCCCCACGAGAACCCCAGGATGTTCACGTCGCAGAACGGGTCGTCGGCGTCGACGTCGCCGTCTCCGTCACGATCGAGCGCGGCGAAGAGCTTCGGGTACACCGCGCCCTCCGGGCTCCTCATGAAGCTGTCGTGCGTGCGGTAGCAGGTCCCCGAGTCGCAGTCCTCCACGACCCCGACGAGCTCGTCGCGCCCGCACAGAGCCTCGAACCCGGAGTTCGACCCCGAGGTCTGGTCGATCGCGCCTGTCAGGCAGATCGTGACGTCGCACGTCGACGCCGGGCGCGGCGCCTCGGACACGCGGCCGGCCTCGTGCGCCGAGCCTGGCTCGGCGCACGCCGCCACGCCCCACAACATCAACGCGCCCGCCCGCAGACCGAAAACACTCGCCTTCACGTCCTGCTCGTCCTGCTCGGCCTGCTCGCGGCGATTACATCCACGCTGGCGTACTCCATGTAATGCGACAGCTCAGCCTCCCTTCACCCTGGATCGCCTCTCAGCAGACCATGCGTCACGCTCGGCGCGCCACCGACAGGGAGACATCGACATGAGACGTTTCATTCCGTCCGCGCTCTGCCTCGCCTCCGCGCTCCCGGCGCAGGCCCAGGGCCCCAAGGAGATGGTCTTCGCCCACACCCGGGCCTCGATCGAGGCCCGCGCGGAGTACATGTCCGAGCACGCGATGAAGTGCGCGGCGGTCGTCGCGCAGGCGGCCAAATTGTGCTGTCCCTACGAACACGTTGACGGCCAAACGTTACAAGCACGCGGGCTCCGAGTCCTGGGAGCCGTTGCGCTACCACTACCAACGCTACGGCGCCGACGTGCCCTGCTCCAAGCTCGACGATTGAGCCCTGGAATGCCCCGTCTGAATTTATGCGGGCCTCGGGCTGTCCACGACGGGTGTCGACCCATCGGCTCGACGCCCACGCCCACGCCGCGCGTGGCGCCGCGCCGTGACCTCACCCGGAGCCTCTCTCATGCACCGCGCCCTCCCACGCGTACTCTCATCCTCACTCCTCGCCGCCGCGCTCACGTCGGGCTGCGCCAGCGGCCAGCCGCCCGCGCTCGTGACCTCTCCGGCGCCGACCTCCCAGACCCACGACGCGCTGCTCGTCTCGCTCGATGGGCCTCACGACGACGTCGCCGCCGCGCTCCAGGGACGCATCGAGCGCTCCGAGGATTGCGACCTCGCCGACGCGCCCGGCGCGCCCCGGGCGTCCGCGTTCCTCGACGAGGTCCTCGACGACGCGCCGCTCCTCGACGCCCAGCTCTGGGCCTACGGCTCCGACAACGCCTGCGCGCCCATCACGCTCTGCACGCTCGCGGTCCGCACGCCGGCGGGCTGGTGGCTCTCCCCCTCCTCCGAGGATCGTGTCTGTGAGGGGGCCACCGGCCCATCCTCGCGCGTGCGCGTCCTGTCCGAGGTGCTCGAGCGAGGGGAGCGCGGCGAGGTGCTGGTCCGCAGGGTGCTCGCCCGCGAGATGACCTCGTACGGAAGCGACCCCGACTCGGGCGAGCGCGTCGAGCGCTCGGAGCTCGGCCTCGCGGCCGAGTCCTTCGCGTGCGCGGCCAGCGCCGACGGCGCGCCGCGCTGCCAGCGCGTCGTGAACGCCAACGAGCTCACGATGGACCTCGAGGGCCTGCTCGAGGACGCGCGCCGCTGAGCCTTCAGTCGCCCGTGGGGATGCAGACCGACTGGACCCACCAGTCCGACTCCGAGGTCGTCTGGCGGCAGACCCGCCACTCGACGCCCGTACTGAGAGGGGCGTTCTCCGTCATCGCGGCCTGGCTGTTCCAGGAGGCGCCTCCCCCCACGAACAGCTCACCCTCCTCGCAAGTCCCGATCAGGCACCCTTCGCCTCGCATGTTCGAGTCCGCGTCGAACCTGCGCACGTTCGTCGTCGTCTTCGCGCAGACGACGCTCGTCTTCACCGTGACGTCGGCGTTCACCGCCGTGCCGCACAGCCTCCACGCGCTCCCGTCGGGGAGCGCGTGGTTGTGGTCGAGCGCGAGATCACCCCACGCGCCGCCGCCGCCCACGGCGCTGTAGCCGTCAGGGCACGCCGCGTCGACGCACGCGCTCGTCCCCGTCGCGATGAGCTCTTCAGACTCGAGCGCGACGAGCTCGGCGTTGGACTTGGCGCAGACCGCTCGGACCTCCCAGCCTACCGACTCGGGCGCGAACCCACAGATCAGCCAGCGGCTGCCATCCGCGCCTCCCCTCCTGCTCGCGTCGATGGTCAGCGCTCCCCCACGTTCGCTCCCTCCGCTCAGCGCGACCTTGCCCGCCGGACACGACACCTCCAGGCACTCCGACGTGTTCCCGGGGTGGGTCCCACCGACCGCCACGACCTCGATCTCCTCGAACGCTGGCGCGCACGACCTCCCGTCACCCGCCGCGTCGAACGTCCCGGCCGGGCACTCCCCGCACGAGAATCCACCCTCTTCGTTCACGCACCCGGCCAACGGGTCGCAGTCGTCCGCGGCGTCGGCGCACTCGTCGACGTCCACGCACGCCCCCGTCGCGTCCGGGAGGAACCCGTCGACGCACGCGCACGCGTCCTGGCCCGTCGCGTCGAAGGCGCACCCGTCGCCCGTGTCGCATGAACACCTCAGCCCCTCCATGCCGTCGCACACGAGCTCGCCGCAGCCGCCGCACGTGTCACCGAGCGAGCCCTCCAACACCGCGCAACCACCACACACGTTCTTCGGGTCGCCGCCGCACTCCTCGACCTCGCCGGCGTCCTCGCCCACGTCCTCGCCCACGTCCTCGACGACGCCCGTGTCCTCGGTGACGCCCGTGTCTGGCGTCACGTTGTTCTCGAGCGGAGGGTTCGGATCCGTGATGTTGCACGCCGAGATCAACGCCACGCAGATCAACGCCGTACAGGTCTTGAGTGTGTTCGTTCGAGCGACCATTTGAGGTTCTCCGGAGGGCTGTGGTTCAGGCGGTGCGTCTAACCGCACGAGCCAAGGTGACTCATGTGCGCGCGCTTCGCAATTCGCGCCCGCCCGGCCCGCTCACTTCGTCGGGGGCCTCCGCGGGTGCTATGCTCGGGCCACCACGCGATGAAGAAGACACGGAGGCGAATCGTGCCCGAGATCCACGTCAACGGCGTCACGCTGCACTACGTCGAGGAGGGGGAGGGCGACCAGACCCTCGTCTTCTCACACGGCTACCTGATGAACGCGCGCATGTTCGCGTCCCAGATCGCCGCGCTCTCTCCAAAATACCTGTCTCTTATACACATCTCCGAGCCCACGAGACAGGCAGAAATCTC
>CAJXPN010000003.1 GCA_913058025.1 uncultured Myxococcales bacterium
TCTACACAGAGTAGATCGTCGGCAGCGTCAGATGTGTATAAGAGACAGATTCGG
Source organism: uncultured Myxococcales bacterium (assembly GCA_913058025.1). Lineage (GTDB taxonomy): Bacteria > Myxococcota_A > Bradymonadia > Bradymonadales > Bradymonadaceae > CAJXPN01. Next base: position 55 of record CAJXPN010000003.1, read on the forward strand.
ATCCGTACGACCTCGGTCTTGAACTCTGACATGGTGCGCTCCTTCGTTTTGGTTGAGGTAGCCACTCCAATGGTGGCCGCGCGCGTTTCTATTTCACCTGGCGCGTCGCCAGGCAATTAACGCGTGCGTGGTGGTGTTGGAGTCTGCGAACCCACACCCGCTCGGAGCACGCGCTTGCGAACCTCTCTTCGACTCCGATGCCTCTCATGCGCTCTCGCGCTCTGCTCGCTCACCTCTGCCTCGAGCGCGTGGGCGTCGACGTGGCCTGGCAGCGCGGCCCGCAATGCCTCGAAGTAGGTCTCCAGCGCCGACGCGTGCTCCCCCTCCCCTTGCAGGAAGTACGCGACGTCTCGGATCCCACAGCCGCCGCCCACGTACTGGAAGTCGACCGCGGCGACCGCCTCGCCGTCCGGACGGAAGCAGAAATTGGCCGGCTTGGCGTCTCCATGGACGAGCGTCTGGAATCGGGCGCCTCGCAGCCTCGCGTCGATGGTCGAGGCGGCGTCTCGCAGGGGGCCGGGCCTCATCGCGGCGAGCTCGTCCGGGCGGGTCTCCAGGTGCCAGTACGTCCCGACGGGCCACAGCCCCTCGGGACGGCGCCCGAGGTGGTGGGCGTGGAAGGTGGCCAACCACTCCAGGCACGCACGCCGCTGCGCGCCCTGTGGCGACCGCACCCGCGCGCGGAACCCTGCGGCGTCGAGGTCTTCGAACACGAAGAGCCAGCCGCCCTCGAACCTGTCGGCGAGGAAGGCCCGCGCGGTCCGACATCCTGGCGGGAGGCCGCAGGCCCAGTCGCGGTACCAGGTCGCCTCGACGTCGTAGGAGCCGAGCTTGCGGCGATGTGAGACGCCGCTGCCGTCGACGGGCTGGACGTGCTTGACCACGACCGAAGAGGCCGGGCCGTCGGACAGCACGTACCTGGCGAGTTCGCCGTAGCCGCCCCACACCGACTGGATCCGCTCCACGCGACGCGACGCCGTGGCACCGGTCGCTTCTGCCACGCGTTGTTCAGGGGTCGACAAAGGCCCTCCGTGGATGACTGCTCCGAGGACGGTACACGCAGGGCGCGGCGGGTGGTACGTCGAAGCCGACCTGTCGCATAGGCTCAAGCCGCGACGAACGCCCACGAGGGCGCGGCAACGTCTCCTGCGCCTCCCAAGGAGGAGACTGCCGACGCGTGGCGTCAAGAAAAGCTCGAGGAGCAGTGCAAGGACTGGAAGGGCGCCTACTACCCGCCTGCGGGCTACACGCCAGCGGACACACCGGGTCCCGAGATCCAAAGCCCCGGCATCGCCTGCGGTACAGGCCCGTGGATTGGGATGGCTCCAGGCGACTCGTGGACGACCTCTCCAGGGGGGAGCGTGCTCACCATGGAAGAGTCTATGTGCGCAGCATGAAGCTCGTTCACCAGGAGAAGAAGACCGCGCGTGAGGTGATCGAGATCCTGAAGAAGGAGTACACCTTCGAGCACATCGGACGTGGCGAGAGTTTTGGTTTTGACACCGTCCACTTCACGCTCCCTGGCGGCGCGCCCATCATCCCATCGAGATCGACGAAGAGGCCGAGATGAACCGACGACGAAATCGAATACCGAACCTATCCCACCAAGAGGCGGTCGACCCAGATCCAGGCGAAGCCGCGGTGGACGAAGGCTTCGAGGAGCCCGGGTTTGCGCTCCCAGCGAACGGCCAGGGGTCGGAACTCGGTACCCTGATGGGTTCGAGACAGCGCGTGGCGTTCGAGCGCCTCGGGTCCTGACACGACCTGCGACCCGACGCTGTGCGCGGCCGACGAGCGCGTGGAGTCCAACGCGTGCGTGAAATTGGGGACGAAATGAGTATTTCTTATGCACATAATAATTAAACCGAGCTACGCCTAACTGTAGTGACCAGCGTACGCGAGGTGTGATCCTCCAGGCCATGTTCGGGCCAGACGAGATATCTGGCCGAACCCAGAGCCGTCGGTTCTCGTGAGGCGTCTGTGGGCTGCGTACCTCCGACTGCGGAGACGTTTCGGTCTGGATCTCTCGCCGTCTCCTGGGCTGGTGTGAGGCTCTCGGTACAAATGATTATGTCCACAGTTAGTATGTGAGACGCCTTGGCGGTCTGTTCGGGGGCCGCGCCCTGGCTTCCCCAACGGCGGCTTTCGCTCGTGACAGGGTCAAGGTCGCAAGGGCGCGCCAGAGCCCGGTGCTCGCGTCCCCGTGGCGAGCGCGCGTCTGCGCGCCAGTCTCTCTCGTATACGAAACATCAATGGTGGGTCTGAGGTCACAGGACGTGATGGTGTCGACGCTCACGCTCGCGAGCCTCGCTCCATGTGAGGCATGCGCCATGTCATCCCTGCGCCTGGGGACGACGAACGTCCCGGAGTGTCCCATCTGGACGCTCCGCCCGCGTCCCGGGACCACTCGAGGTCGTCGTTGAAGGCGCGACGCTCGCCCGAGAGCCCATCGTCGAAGGTCGTGGCAAAATCGCCACTGCGTCCCTTACGATTGAAATCGCCACCACGCTCGATGGCCACGCACTCGAGGACCTCTCGAGCGGCTCACTCCAGGACAGGAACCGCCATGCTCATCCGCCACGCGCTGACCCCACTCACGGTGATCTCGTTGCTCGGCCTCGGCGCGTGCACACACGCCCCGTCGTCCGCCCCCGATCCAGCCCTGACGAGCGCCGACCCGACCGCCGTCGAGGACTCCGCGCCCGCGCCGTTTCTCAAGGGCCTCTCAACGAGAGAGTACGTCGCCGTCATGCGCGTCGCCGGATGTGAAGACCCCAGGAGCGATTCGGCGCAGTGCGTGATGTGTCCAGACTCCGAGCCTGCCACGGTCGAGCTCTTCCCGGGGGACTTCACCGAGCCAGGACGACGCGGCGTCGTGGTCTCGTCGCCAGCGTGCGAGCCAGAGCCCGGCGGCACACCCACGACACGCCTCATGCTCATGGAGCAGGACCCCGAAGGGGTCTGGAGCACCGCGGGGGCGGGGCGAGCGACTCACCTGACGCAGTGCCGCGAAGCCGCGGACCTGTCCGGGCGCTCGCACTTGCTCTGCGTCGCTCGGATCGAGCGCTACGGCACGACCTCGACCTACCACGTCCACTTCGGGTGGGCGGCAGGTGCGCCCGAGCCTACCCAGACGACGTTGGTCGAGGTGGCAGAGCGTGACGACTGCGAGCGGAACTACAGCGTCGAGCACGTGATCAAGGGGCCGACCTTCGAGGCCTCGGCCGAAGGCGCTCCGCAGCTCGCCCTCGAGGTCATCACGACGATGGGTCCATTCACCAAGGCCCTCGACGAGTGCCCGGAGGAGGGCTTCGAGGGCCCGCTCGAGCCCACACGTACATCCAGGACCATGACCAACACGTTCACCTTCGAGCTCACCCCCGAGGGCCCACGTGAGCGCGACGGGAAGGGAGGCTACGTCTCCCTGGGCGCCGAGTTCGAAGATCTGATGGAGCAATGATCCATCCCATGCGTGTTCAGTTAAGCGGCAACCCCGCATGAATAGTCGGCGATCGCAGGTATGGCGAGGGCGCGTTCACGCATGTCGTTGGGGTCGCGAAGCTGTTCTCGGAAGACCTCGAGGGCGTCGCGCGGTGTGAAGGAGACGTTCGCGTGCCAGCGCTCCGAGCAGCTCGTCGCCCCATTCGCGCAGGATGCGCGACATCCGCAGCACGCCCACCGTCACGAGCTCATCTTGCCTGAGCAGGAGACGACGCAGAAAGCCCGACAGGCACGCCCAACACAACGCGCTCATGATCAGTATCTTCACGATCTCTTCGTCGCGCGAGGGCAGCTGGTGAAGTCGGCCTCCCTCCTTCAATGCGCGGAACAGCAGCTCCACTTGCCAACGAAGGGCGTATAGGTTTCTCGTATCCTCTCATTATATAAGCGCTTTTGGCGCGTTGGTCAGGTACACGTGGTGCTTCCCCGTCTCCTCGTTGCGCTCTCCCAGCGCCCTCCATTGGTAGACCTTCACACGTCCCGAACGCAGTGTGACAGGCACCTCCACGATGAACTCGAAGTGTTTCGATTTCAGTCGTTTGAGCACCTCGCACAGCTTGTGACCGGCGACCTCGGCGCGCCGCCCTGGACCGGTGCGCAGGTCGGTCTTGATGACCAGCGCGCAGTTGGTCTCGAGGCGGCTGAGGAAGAAGCCGTTGTGGGCGTGGATGCGGTGGAAGGGCCAGAAGCTGTAGTAGCCCAAGTCCATGAGAAGCAATCGGTTCTTGACCCAGGAGCCCATCGACTTCCAGGCGGCGGTGTCGTGCTCACGTCCGGTGCGGAGTTTGACGCGATTGGGCGACATCGAGGCCAAACTCATGACGACGTGGAGCTTGGCGGCGGCCTTGCCATCAGTGGTCGAGGGGAAAGAGCCCGTGAGCGCGCCCCAGAGTCTGAGGAGGGTCGCGTCGAGCGCGAGGATGTCCTCGAAGGCGCCCAGCGTGCGGCGATACGGGCGCATGCACACGCTCAAGACGTCGGTCATGGTGGCGGCGAGGTCGGCGTCCAGGCGCTGGTAGAACCCCGAGGTGGAGAGCTTGCAGCCCGAATGGCGTTGGTAGGCGCGCCCCAGGCTGGCGATCGAACGCGTGGCGCCCGAAGAGAAGCCCAGGATGAGCGTCCAGACCAGGACGACGGGATCGATTTTGCCGTGAATCCTCAAGGAGCACAGAAGGCGTACGGCAGCACTCTACACGGCGATCTCTTCAAAGAGATCTCAGACACTTGGGGGCTTGACCGGACACGCATGGTTTTGCATGCGTTTGGGTGAGGTAATGTGGGCCAATGGAGTGTGGTTTATTTTGGCCTTTTCGGGTCGACGTGCTTGGGTGTCATACGTGAAGAATGGCCAGGTAGCCTCCCTCTCGGATACGACACGACACGGCTCTCGATGGCCTGCGGTGAGGCCGAGTCGATCCTCGATGCGTCGAGTGCCATGCCAATCCTTGTGGCGAGAGTTTGACCTCTGCTATGTTGGCTGTGTTGGCCGTGTTGGCTTCGGCCTGTGCGAGACAAGCTAAGTATGCACGAGGCATGTATACTATAATGAGGCCTCGCTGGATTATTCGAACGCGTCCTCGAAAACGCCCGAACAAGGTCTGCTTTGCAACGACACATCTCGAACATCCCGCACGAGGAGACTGCTGAACCGGGTGTCGACGAAGGTGGGCCCTCCCAAAACCCTCCGCCCCCTCACGACGTCACGGCTCGTGGCCCCGACCTGCTGCACGCCAAGAGGAGGTCGAAGATGAGCGTGGGCGAGTTCGAGGAGCTCGTGGAGCCACACCTCGGCGGGCTGTACGGGTTCGCATACAAGCGCACGAAGAAGCAGGAGGACGCCGAAGACCTCGTGCAGGACACGCTGCTCAAAGCATGGGACCGCATCGACTCGTTGAGCGACCACGCGAAGGTGCGCTCCTGGTTGTTCACGATCCTCATGAACATGTTCCTGGCGCGTACGCGAACGAGCGCGCGTCGAAACCAGTTGGTGCCGATCACGGACATCGAAGATGACTTCGACGCCTACGTGGCCAGTCCGATCCCCTCACCGCTCGAAGAGGTGGTCAGGAGGAGCGCCGCCCAGGCCGTCCACGCTGCCCTCGCCAAGGTCCCGGACCGCTACGCGCTCGCGGTGGAACTTCGCGATCTCGAGGGTCTGTCGTACAAGGAGATCTCGAGCGTTCTGGATGTCCCCGTCGGGACCATCATGTCCAGGATCGCCCGGGGCAGAAAGAAGATGGCCGCGTTGTTGGCCGAGTGGCGAGAGCAGCCGCCCGAGCGTAGAGAGAGGGCCACACGATGAGCACTTTGGAAGGCATGGGCGCTCGGATCGCCGGTTACATCGATGATGAGCTCGACATGGCCAGCCGCGACGAGGTGGCCGAACTCATCGCCCTGGAGGACGCCTGGCGCACTGAGCACGCGCTCCAGCTCGCCGTACGTGATCGCCTCGGCGCGCTCGAGAGACCGGCGCTCTCCGACGACGCCCGCGCCCGGTTCAGCGCGGCTCTGGCCCGACACGCCTCCGAGGACGTCGCCCTGAACGACGATCAGGTCGAGGCGGACGTGATCCCGCTGCCGTCGAGACCTCCGGAGGCCGAGGCTCCCCCCGTGGCCGACGACGCGCCGCGGACGAGGTGGAGCCTCATCGCCCTCGCGGCGGCCGCGCTGCTCGTGTCACTGGCCGCGTTCTACATCCTCGAAGACGGCGCAAAGGGTCCGCCCGTGATCCAGCGCGAAGCGCTGGCACAGTACGACCTCGTGAAGGCGTCGCCCGGTTCCTTCGAGGAGGTCGCGGTCGAGGACGTCTCGGCCCACGTCTCCTCCTGGGGCTGGACGTACCATGACCCCAAGGACGACGGTAATGAGCTCGAACTGTTGAGGTCCTGGGAGTCCACGATCCGCGGGGAGCGCGCGCTGGTGATGGCGTTCGAGCGAGACGGCGAGGTCGTCGTTCAGCTCCTCGTCGACCAGGACGCGTTCGATGAGTCCGACGAGATCAAGGACTCGATCTGGCGCACGGGGTTGTGGTCGAGCGCTCGAGCCGAGCGCACGGTCGTGGGATGGCATGACGGCGCGCATGCGGTCATGATGGTCGGCACCGGGACACCCGAATCGCTCTCCAAGTACCGCCCCGAGGCGTGCTACGGGTACAAGAAGAAGACCCCTGGCGAGGACACGTGAGCCGACGACGGCGGCTCCTCGATGGAGGGTCTGTCGAGGACGTTGACGACGGCGTGGAGCTCGAGTGCCGAACGCGCATGCGCACAGGCTTTCCAGGTGGTGCGAAGCGAATCGCGCAGGTTGATGACGCTGGAGTCGATGGCGACCACGCGTTCGAAATCACCCACGAGCGCGGGCTCGAGCCAATGCGACAGGGAGGCGCGTTGGGCGCGCAGGGCGCGCTGGAGCAGGTCTTTGAAGAGGGCCGAAAGCTGGGGCGAGAGGCGGTCGTAGAAGCTGGAGCGGGCCTTGAGACGCCATCGCGTGACGCTGAGGAGGAAGCGGTGCCACTGGGCGATCGAGTCATTGGGTGTGGCCAGAGTGGCGAGCAACGAGGCACCAGACCATCGGGACGATGTGGATGGTGCGACGGCGCTTGAAGAGGCCGTGTTTGGTCGCCAGGCGCTCGATGAGGCGTGCAGTGGCTTCCAATGGAGGCCACGTTCTGGGGGTCGCCACGCGTGACGTTTCAAGACCCCACCCCATCACCTCGACGCCTCGCCGCCATGAGCCTCCACCTCAACCGGAGCTCTTCGCGCGAGCAGTAGAGGACCGGGACGACGAAGAGCGTGACGAGTTCGACGGCCATTCCGCCGATGGATGGGATGGCCATCGGGATCATGACGTCGGAGCCTCGCCCGGTGGAGGTGATCACGGGGAGGAGCGCGAGCAGCGTGGTCGCCGTGGTCATCAGGCAGGGGCGCCCCCGGCGCTGACCCGCCTCCAGGACCGCCGCGCGGATCTCCTCGACCGTCGCGGGCTCGTCGCGCTCAAAGCGTTGGTCGAGGTACGTCGCCATGACCACGCCGTCGTCGGTGGCGATGCCCACCAGCGCGATCATGCCGACCCACACGGCGACGGAGAGGTTCATCGGAGAGACCTGGAAGACGTCTCGGAGCTCGTGGCCCGCGACCGCGACGTCGAGGAACCAGGGCTGCTGGTAGAACCACATCAGCATGAACCCCCCCGAGACCGCCACGGCCACGCCCGTGTAGATGATGACCGTGGTCGTGACCCTCTTGAACTGGAGGTAGAGCACGAGGAAGATGAGCAAGAGCGCGATGGGGACGAGGAGGGTCAGTCGTTTGGCGCTGCGCACCTGGTTCTGGTAGCTGCCAGCGAAGTCGTAGCTCACCCCCGCGGGGAGCTTCAGCGTCCCGTCCGAGAGCCTGGAGAGGAGGAGCTGCCGGACCTGCTCGACGACCTCGAGCTCGGCGGCGCCCTCGACCCGATCGAAGATCACGTAGCTCGTCAGGAACGTGTCCTCGCTCTTGATGGCCTGGGGCCCCTTGACGTACTCGAGCTCGGTGAGCTGGCCCAGCGGTATCGAACTCCCGGACTTCGTGGGCACGAGCAGGCGACCGAGCGCCTCGGGATCCTGCCTGGCGCCTCGCTCGTAGCGGACGCGAACGGCCAGGCGCTCGCGGCCCTTGATGACGTTGGTGAGTGGCATGCCAGAGAGCGCGATCTGGAGGGTGCGCTGGACGTCGTCCACGCTCAAACCGTAGCGCGCGAGCTCCTCACGCTTCATCCTGATCTCGAGGTAGGGCTTCCCCACGACCTGCTCCGCGAACACCGTGTCGGGCCTGACCATGGGCGCCTGGCGGAGCACGTCTTCGAGCGCCTTGCCGGCGGCCCCGAGGCTCTCCAGGTCGGGCCCCTGGAGCTTCACGCCCATGGGCGCCCGCATCCCACTCTGGAGCATCACGATCCGGGTCTGGATCGGCATGAGCTTGGGAGCGCTCGTGAGCCCGGGTTGCTTGGCCGCCGCGAGCACCTCCTTCCAGATGTCCTCGGTCGTGTCGATGTGATCGCGCCACTGTCGCTCGCGCGTCCCGTCGGGCCTGGTGCGGAACTCGGGCTTGTAGGTCACCACGGTCTCGAACATGGACACGGGCGCCGGGTCGAGCGCGCTGTCTGCGCGCCCTAGCTTGCCGACCGCCTCCTCGACCTCCGGGATCCCCATGATGGCGGCGTCCAGGATCCTGAGCTGTTCGAGCGCCTGCCCCAGCGAGGCGTGCGGCATGACGGTCGGCATGTAGAGGAACTGTCCTTCATCAAAGGGTGGCATGAACTCTTCACCCAGACCGGGGAACGCGTGCGCGAGCTCGACCGCCGCAGGGCTCATGCGCGCTCCATCAGGGAGCCAGCCGAACGTCCGGTCGAACCCGAGCCACACCGTCACCCCCGTGAGGAGCATGAGCGCTGGCGTGATCAAGAACACCGTCTTGTGCTGGAGCGTCCAGCCGAGCAGCTTCTCGTAGACCTGCAGGAAGGCCCAGAAGAAGAGCAGCAGCCCGAGCGAGACGCCCGCGACCATGGAGAAGTTGTGGCGCCAAGGGGCCCCGGGACCAAAGGGGAGCCAGGCGTCGGTCAGCAAGACGAGCACGCCCGCCACGGCCAGCGTGTTCTCGAGCCATGGCGTACGCCTGGCCCACGCGTCGGGGAGCACCGAGCGCGAGACTCGCGCGGCCCCCACGAGCGCCACCAGGCCGCCCATCCACCATGACCCGAACACGATGAGCACTCCCCCGAGGCCAAGAAGCGTCAGGTCGCGCACATGGGTCGACCCCTGGAGTGACGCGCTCAGGCGCTGCGTCCAGCGCTCCCCCGGTGCGCGCCGAACGCGAGGGCGGAGCACCCAGCTCGCCAGCGTCGGGAGCACGAGGAGTGAGAGGGCGAGCGCGGCCAGGAGCGCGAACGTCTTGGTGTAGGCCAGCGGGTGGAAGAGCTTGCCCTCGGACCCCGTGAGTCCGAAGACGGGGAGGAACGAGAGCACCGTGGTGAGGACGCTCGTGGCCACGGCCGGGGCGACCTCGACGGCTCCCTCACGCAACGCCTGGAGGCGGGCTTCGGGGGTCTCTGCGTCCTCGAAGTGTTCGAACATGTTCTCGGTCAGCACGATCCCCATGTCGACCATCGTGCCGATCGCGATCGCGATCCCCGCCAGGCTCATCACGTTCGCCGTCACCCCGGTCAACCACATCAGGACGAAGGTCGCGAGCACGGCGAGCGGCAGGATCGACGAGATCACCAGCGACGTGCGCAGGTTCCCGAGCAACACCAGCACCACCACGATCGTGATCAGGATCTGTTGGACGAGCGCCTCCGAGAGCGTCCCGAGCGTCTCGCGCACGACCACCGAGCGGTCGTAGAACGGCACGATCGTGACCTTGGACACCCTGCCGTCCTCGAGCGTGCGCTCGGGCAGGCCTGGGGTGAGCTGCTCGATCTTCTCGCGCAGCGCCTCGATCACCTCCACCGGGTTCTCTCCGTAGCGGGCCACGACGACGCCTCCCACGGCCTCCGCGCCGCCGACATCGAGCGCGCCTCTGCGCTGCGCGGGGCCCAGGCCGACCGTCGCCAGGTCCTTGACCCGCAGCGGCCTGCCGTCTCGTTCGACGACGACGGTCTCCTCCAGATCGCCGATGCTCTCGATCTGCCCGACCCCCCGCACGATGTACTCCACGCGGTTGATCTCGAGCGTGCGCGCGCCCACGTCTCGGTTCGCTTCGCGCACGGCCCGGGCGAGCTGCGTGATCGGGACGCCGTAGGCCTCGAGCTTCTGGGGGTCGACGTCGATCTGGAACTCCGCGACGTGGCCGCCGATCGACGCGACCTCGCTCACGCCCGAGGTCGCTTGCAAGGCGTAACGCACGGTCCAGTCCTGGAGCGTGCGGAGCTCGTGGAGGTCCCAGCCGCCCACGACCTCGCCCGTCTTCGGGTCTCGACCCTCGAGCGTGTACCAGTACACCTGGCCGAGCGCCGTGGCGTCGGGGCCGAGCACCGGGGTCGCCCCCTCCGGGAGGAGGTCCGCGGGCAGCGCGGAGAGCTTCTCGAGGATGCGGGAGCGGGACCAGTAGAACTCCACGCCGTCTTCGAAGATCACGTAGATCGACGAGAACCCGAACATCGACGAGCTCCTCACGGTCTTGACCCCGGGGAGGCCCAGGAGCTGCGTGGTCAGCGGGTACGTGATCTGGTCCTCTATGTCCGTCGGGCTCCGCCCCGGCCACGTCGTGAACACGATCTGTTGGTTCTCTCCGATGTCCGGGATCGCGTCGACGGCGACCCGGTCACGAGGCAGGTCACCGATACCCAACGGCAGGGAGGTGCGCAGGGTCTGGGCGACGTCGTCGAAGGGGTGGACGGCCAGGCCCGCGCCCAGGAGCAAGATCATCAGGATGGCGACGATGAGGCGGTTGTTCAAGAACCAGCCCAGCGACTTCGACCATGGGTCAGTGGACATGCCCGCCTCCTTGCCCCGGCGCGTCGGGGGTGAGGTCCGGGGAGGTGGCGGCGAGGATGTGCGCGCCTGCGTTCACGACCTGTTGGATCTCACCGCACTGGCGCATCTGGTTGCCGAAGTAGACGTTGTCGACCTCCTCCGCGCGTTGGTACCAGTGGTCGCCCTCGTTGCCGTTGGCCATCGGGCAGAACGCCTTGCGGATGGGGACCTCGAGCACGTTCCCGAAGCGGGCGAGGACCTCGTCGAGGACCTCGGTGACTCCCGAGAAGGCCGCCCTCGCCTCGTCCAGGGCCTCCGCGCCCTCCAGGCGCTCCAGGTCCTGTGACATCCTGCGTGAGAGCGCGCTCAGGGTCTTCTTCGCGCGTGAGTCGTCGAGGTCGATCGCGGAGAGCGTCTCTCGCAAGCGCGTCGCGCCCGATCGCGCGCCCTCGAGCTCGTCGTCGGCCAGGCGCTCTCCAATGTCCAGGTACCCCACGAGCAGGGGCGTGAGCGCCTTTCGTCCAGCCACTGACATGTCGATTCGAGCCGGCTCGTCGGGCCTCGACGTGTCGTCGTGGCGGGCCATCAGGCTCAGGTTTCCTCGGATCTGGAGGTCGGAGTCGAGCGCGAACGCTCCGTGGGTCACCACGCGCTCGCCCCGACTCAGGCCGGCGCGCACGACGTACCTCTCACCCAGCCTGGCCCCCAGCTCGACCTCGCGGGCCTCGTAGGTCGCCCCCTCGGTCTCCGACGAGACCTCGACGTAGACGAGCGAGCGTTCGCCGGCGAACAGCGGCGCGCTCCTCGGGATGACGAGGGGGAGCGGCATCCCGGGGGGGGTCAGCTCGGACTCGAGCCTGGCGCTGACGTACATGCCGGGCTTGATCCGACCGTCGGCGTTCGGGACCTCGATGCGCAGTGAGGCGACCCGAGTCCTGGGATCGAGCACCGGGTCGATGAACGTGACGGTCCCCGTACGCTCCGAACCCTCGAGGGCGTCGACCGTCAAGCTCACCTCTTGACCGACCTCGACGGCCTGGAGGTCGGATTCGTAGGCGTCGAGTTCGACCCAGACGGTCTCGAGGTCCGAGAGCTCGAAGAGCACGGCCCCCTTCTGGACGTACTCACCCTGTCGGACGTTGCGCCGCATGACGGTCCCGGTCGCGGTGCTTCGTATCGAGACTCGCGTCCAGGGCTCGTCGGCGCGCTCCATCTTCGCGAGCTCGGAGCCCGAGAAGCCCAGCAAGCGCAGACGCTGACGCGCCGACGCCACCTGGCCTCGAGCGGCTCGCTGCGCGTAGGGGTCGGCCTGCTGCATGTCCTCGAGTTGTTCGACCCCCACGAGCAAGTCCTGGTGCGCGGCGTAGACCTCCGGGCTGTACATCCGCGCGAGCGTCTGGCCGCGTCTGACGCGCGCCCCTGTGGTCGAGACGGAGAGCCGGTCGACCCTGCCGGCGATCCACGACGTCACGGCGCGCAGCGAGCCCTCGTCCTCGACGACCCGGCCCAGGAGCTCCCTCGGGGCTCCTCGCATCGAGGAGGTCGTGACGGCCTCGGTTCGAATGCGCGCGAGCGACTGAGCTCGCCGGGTCAGGCGCACCTGCGCGGGACCGAGAGGTGCGCCCGAGCCGGGGTCTTGGGCAGGGATGAGGTCCATCCCACAGATCGGACAGCTCCCGGGCTCGGGCGACTGAACCTGAGGATGCATCGAACACGTCCACGTCGTCACGGCGGCCTCCGAGTGATTCTCGTGACCCGTCGCGCCTGTCGGCTCGGCCGCTGGCCCATCCGAGCTCGAGCCGCTTCGACCAAGCCACACACCAGACCCGAGCGTGACCAGCAACAGCACGGCGAGCCCGACCCTGTGCCGCGTCGTGAGCGCCCCGAGGGCGTCCCGCAGGGAGCCGCCGGGGGCGGGTTCGGGGTCTGCGTCTCCTTCGGGGCGGCCTCCCTGTTCGACAGCTGGGGACTCTTCGAGCTCCTCGGTCATCTCGAGCTCCTCGTGGGGGCCGCGTTCATGTTCGTCTGTCACTTGATCTCCTGCGGTGTCACGAGCGGGTGGCCCAGGAGAGCGTTCCATCGTGAGATCTGACGCGCGCGTTGGGAGCGCGCGCGGGCGAGCTCGAGCTCGAGCTCGTAGATGTCATTGATGGCCTGAAGCAGCGCGCTGAACTCGGCTCGCTCGGCCTCGTAGTCGCCACGGACCATGTCGAAGGTCGCGCGGGCCTGGGCGAGAAGGGTCGTCTCGATCAGGCGCACGCGCCGGTGCGCGTCCCATGCCTGGGCGTGGGTCGCGCGCAGTCGGGAGAGCCAGACCTGACGTTCGCGCTCGAGCGTGGCCTCGGCCTCGACGACGCGAGCCTGGGACGCGTCGAGCCTCGAGTCGGTGGCCGCCGACCAGATCGGGATCGTGAGCCCGACGCGCAACATCACGGCGTCCCTGCCCCTGTCATCACCCATGGCGTCGCCTTCATCGATGAGGGACCACTGGGCGCCGATCTCGAAGTTGGGCATGTGCTCCAGGCCGACGACCTCGCGTTGGGCTCTTCGCTGCTCGATTCGCACGGCGAGCGCGCGCAGGTGTGGAGGCGCCTCGGCCCGCGCGAGCATCGGCTCGAGGTCGACCTCGGGAGGAGCCTGAGAGGGCGCCGAGGAGCCTGAGAAGACGGGGCGGTGAGGACTCGAGAGCCCCAACGCGCTGCCCAGCTGCGCCTCCTGTGCCTGGCGCAGTGAGCCGAGCCCCGTGATCCGATCGGCGAGTCGAACCCGCATCAGGCCCATCCGAGAGAGCTCGGAGGCGGGTCGCGCGCCGATCTCGACTCGGGCCTGAAGGCTCGCCTCGAGCGACTCGAGCAGCCCCAGCTCTCCTCTCAACACCTCCTCTTGCCTGCCGAGCAGCCACAGGGACCAGTAGAGCTGTTCGATCTCGAGCCTTATGGCGAGGTAGCCCGCGTCGAAGCTGCGGGCGAGCGCGCGAGCCCCGGCGTGCTCGGCGTCCTGGCTGAGCTCGGTGCGCGAGAACCAGGGGATCTTCTGGCTGGCCGAGAACGTGTGGCGGTTGGGTCCGAGGCGAGTCTCGATGGGCAAGGGCGCGAACACGTACCCGACCATGGGGTCGGCCCAACGCCCTGCGGCTCGTGCCGAGGCGACCTGGGCGCGCCAGCGGGCATGGTCGGCTCGCAAGCCGGGGTGCTGACGCGTGACGAACTCGAGCAGCGTCTCGAGCGAGTCGCCACGCTCGGGTGTTCCTCCCTCGCCACCCCCGCCGCGCTCTTCGGGGGCATCCAGGACCAGAGGCGTCGGTGGTTCGTGCTCGGGCACGTACGACAGAGGCGTCGCGCATCCCGCGAGCACACACATCGACATCAACAAACCTGCTTTCACTCGACTCCTCCTGGGTCTGGTCTCTGGAGAGGCTCTGAGCACACACTGTGCCAATCATTCATCCATGGCTTCTCGCCGCTGCGCCAGCGCCTGGGGCGATGTCCTGTTGAGACTATTCGTCAGGCGATGGGCAATACTACTCGGTGCATGGGGTCTGGGCGGGTCTGAGAGCTCAGGTGAAGATGATGAGGCTGGAGGTCAACGTCTTCGAAGCCGTGAAGCCAGATGTACTCCTCTTTGATCGAGCTGAAGAACCGCTCGAACCGTGCACGCGGTACACCCCGAGAAATACCGTACACGTCGCCCTCAACGACCTGGTGATGCGTCGCCAGATGGCTTCGGTGTGTGAGTCGATTCCCGATGGGCTCGAGAAGCACATGGAAGGGCAACCAGGGACGGCGTCTACGTGACCTGGACGGCACATCGATCAGCGGCCAAGGCCGCTGTTTCGAAGTCCCTGTATTCGATTCGTGTGGACGTGACGGCGGGGGGGGGGCAGTACCTTTAGACCACCCGGTCGAACCGACTGGTCCGTTCGCCCACGCCACACCCCAGGGAAGCCATGCCGAGACCACGGTTCGACACGATCGACCCTGAGCGTCGCCACAGAATCCTCTCGAGCGCCGCAGAGTCCTTCCGTCATGGGGGACTGCATGGAGCGTCTCTCAACGACATCCTGGCAGCGGCGGGCATCAGCAAGGGTGCCTACTACTACTACTTCGACGACAAGATGGACCTCTACGCCACCGTGATCGACGAGGCCGTCCGGCGATTCGAAGCCGTGTTTGCAGGACGACCACCGGTGGAGGAACTGTCCGCATCAGACTTCTGGAGCAGCCTCGAAGACAACTACCGGTCTCTGTTCAGCTTCTCGGTCGACAACGCAGAGGTCGTCGAGCTGGTCCAGACGCTGTCCGACGTGAGCCCAGAGGAGGTGGAGCAGCTGGGCGTCGACGCTCGATGCCTCTCCTGGCTTCAGCGCTACCTCGAGAGGGGACAGGAATTGGGCGTGGTGCGCAGTGATTTGCCCCTGAATGTGCTGACTCGATTGGCGGGATCAGTGGACAAATCAATGGGACGTTGGCTGTTCGAGAACCCCGAAGACGGCATCGGGATGCTGGATGAACGAACCGCTCAAATCGTCGAGATGCTCCGAAGAGTCCTGGAAGCCCATGTCCAGTTCCCAGACCACTAGTTTGAAGACGGACCATCGCCACGCAGTGAAGAGACACCAAGCGCGGTGATCACTCCACGCAATCGGCCGTTGCGCCGCCGCCCACACCCTCCGGTTTGGGCGTCGAGTGCCAGGCATTCAGCCCAGCGTGCGCCCGACTCCAGGTTTGGAACGTCCGCCGCTCTCGCCGAGTCGGGATGCGTGGCTGCGAGGCAACGGGCTCAGTGCCTCACGAATAGCACAAGGGTGAAGAGATGAACCGAGCTGAGAAGTTCTGGAATGCCTCCGCAAGCAACTACGACAGAACCGAAGAACGATTCGAAGGCATCCATAAAAAGAGTCGAGAAAACGCGATGAAGCACCTGAACGACGACGACGTCGTTTTGGACTACGGCTGCGGAACAGGCACGACATCCTGCGATATTGCCCACCTCGTGAAGGAGGTCCAGGGCATCGACATTTCATCGGAGATGATTGGAATCGCGAGAGAGAAGGCCGATGCTGGCGGCATCGAGAATGCCAACTTCACGCACGCCGACATCTTTGATGAGGCGTACGAGGCGGACTCGTTCGAGGTCATTCTGGCTTTCAATGTCTTGCATACAGTTCCCGATCCCGAGCGTGCTGTACGCAGGATGCACGAACTGCTCAAGCCTGGGGGGTTGATCATCTCCGTCACACCTTGCTTTCGGGACAGAATCTCATTCGTGATTCGTATGCAGATTCTGATGGTTCACGTCATGTGTACGATTGGAGTCATCCCGATTCCCATCAGAAGGCTCGACAGCGACGATCTAGACACTCTGATGTCAGAACCTGGGGGTTTCCAGGTCGTTGACAAGGAGATGATTTTTCAGCGTGTATCTAGCTACTTCCTGGTAGCCAAGAAGGTAGGCGAAGAATAGACGGCTTCCATGCGTGTCCGGTTGAGTCGCAGCGTGAAGCGCCACGGATCCTCCAGGCGTCCGACCACCCACCACGATCTCCGCATCAGCATCCGCTCTGCATTCGGGCGCTTCCAGAACTTCTCGCAGCTCTTGAGCCGCATGTTCGTCACCTGCCGGACCATAGACTCCAACCCGACCGATCCCGTTGGTATACCTCAGCTTTCGCGCCCGGCACGTTGGCGTCCGTTGGGTGCGAGCGAGGGCAGGGGCCCGGCGCGGGAGGATCACTTCTCGACGTCCGCCAGGACCTCCTCGCGGTCGTCGAGCTCGGGGAAGGTCTTCACCAACGACTCGAGCCCGCGCCTGCCCCCCTTGTACTGAACGAACGCGAGCTTATCGAACTCCATGCCCGTCCGCTGCGCGACCTTCGCCGCCTCCGGGAAGGAGGCCGGCTCCATGGCCAGCGGTCGGCTCGAGTCGGTGCGCAGCTCCCACCCCTTCACGTAGGCGTCCAGCCACGCGGCGCGCTGCGCGGCCTCGTCGAGCGAGTCGTCCTCGAGGGACTCGAGCAGCGGCCGCGCCTTGCGCTGAGTCCTGGCGCCGGCGAGATCATGGAGTCTCATCAGCCGGTGCGCCTCGGCGGTCTCGCCGGCGTCAGGGGTCTTCTCCACGATCCGATGCAAGCCGTTTGACCCATTTACTATCTTCACGGACGCGAGCTTGACGAAGTCGAGGCCAGTGATCTCGCTGAGCTTGCTCGGGTAGTAGAAGTGGTTGCGGTTCCACTCGTCGTCGACGATCGGCCCCTTGAACGCGGTCTTCACCGGGCCGCCTCGCTTCTCCACGATCCGCTCGTAGGTCTCGTCGAGCGCCGCGATCGCCCCCCCGGTCATCGGGCCTCCAGGCTGCGCTCCCTTGGTCGTCGCTCCCTTGGTCGTCGCTCCCTTGGGCTCCTCCCCCGCTGCCTTCTCCTGCGCGGCCTCCTCGGGCGCCTTGGCGACCTCCTCTCGCGCCGACGCCTCGCCCCCTCTCTCGCCGCCGTCGCACGCCGCGAGGGTGAGCGTGACCATCACCGCCACCCAAATTCTGCCGTCTCGCATGGATCCTTCCTGTTTGTGTCGGAGCCGCCATGCTCCGTGTGAACGGTCTCGACCACGCCGCTTTTCTCGGTCGAGGCCCAGACGTCGTGTAAGAGGCATCCCTCACGGCGGCCCCACTCCGCAGCGCCTCGAGTGAATTCGGAGATCTGGCGCGAGGTCCTCCAATTCTGATACGCGAGCATATACAGATACTTCCCACTGGTCTCCCACTTCTCGTCGTAGTTCACGAGTCGGGCACCCATGCGTGTCCAATCCCGTCTCCTCGAACACACGACGACCCTCGACTTCGGCTCGGGCCAAGGTCGCGAGCATTCTCGACTTCGTCACCCAGGCGCTCCAGGCGCATCGTCTCGGCCAGGCACCCGCGCCCCTCATCTGACCGATGGAACCTGCTGAACGCTCACCAGACTCAAGCCCCATTGAGATGCGGCGAGAGTGCTCCTTGACCTGGATGCGGGCGATGAGTTCGGGCGTAGCGTAGCGCTGGACGGCGACACCCTCGTCGTCGGGACCCCCTCGAGGACAGCAACGCGACGGGTGTGAACGGCGACCAGAGCGACAACTCCGCGAGCGCACGGGGGGCCGTATACGTCTATTCGCGCACTGGCAACTCATGGGTCCAGAGCTCCTACCTGAAGTCCACTGGTGTCGGCAGCCAAATGCGGTTTGGCATCAGCGTGGCCATCTCGGACGACACACTCGCCACCGGCGCCGAACGCGATCTCGGCGGCGCGGCGCACGTCGTCTTCCCATAGACTCCTCCATGGGGACCTTGGGTAGTGAAGTCGCGTCGATGAGGCAACGCTTCGACCACGATCGACTCGACGGACACGAGTTTTCCCACACATGGTCATGACATGCACATTCGCTCGAGCCTGATCACACCAATGGCCGTCTTCATGACGGCGCTCTTCTCCCTGTCCGCGTGCGGCCAGGACCCCGAGCAGCAGGATCCCATACTCCTGCTCGAGCCCGATGAGGACGCGTCCGTCGACATGGGCCAGGTCGCCCCTCCGTGCGACACTGATGAATCCGTCGAGGCGGGTGCGTGCGTCCCGTGCGCCCCTGGTACGAGGAGGGACGCGGGGGATGATCCGTTGGGTCCCGACACAACGTGCATCGAGCGATCGTGCGGCGCAGACGAGCGCGTGGCAGGCAACGCGTGCGCCCCGTGCGCACCAGGCACGACGAACGACGCCGGTGACGACACCATCGGCCCCGACACGACGTGTGACGCCCTGCGGTGCGCCGAGGACGAGCGCGTGCGCGCCAACGCCTGCGCCCCGTGCGACGCGGGCTCGATCAACGGCGCAGGAGACGACGCCTCGGGTCGGGACACGACCTGCGACGCGGTGTTGTGCGGCGTCAATGAGCGCGTCGATGAGAACGCATGCGTTGCATGCTCAACCGGCGAGTTCAACGCCGCTGGAGACGACGCTTCGGGTGGCGACACGCCATGTGATGGCTCGATGTGTCCGTCGAACCAGGCGGTCACGGACAACGTCTGCGTCCCCTGCCCCGCTGGAACCGCCAACGACGCCGGTGATGACGCCTCAGGCCCGGACACGACCTGCGACGCGTTGATCTGCGACGCTGACGAGTACGTCTCGTCGAACATGTGCGCGGGGTGCTCCGCGGGCACGACGAACGACGCGGGCGACGACGCGTCTGGCCCCGACACATCGTGCGAGGCCGTGTCGTGCGCCGAGGACGAGCGCGTTCAGGGTCGCGCATGTGTCGCGTGCGACCCTGGTACGACGAACGACGCGGGCGACGACGCTTCGGGCATGAACACCTCATGTGAGGCCGAGCTGTGCGGCGCCGACGAGTACGTCTCCTCGAACGCCTGCGTCGCGTGTCCCGTCGACGCCTTCAACGCTGAGGGTGACGACGCCACCGGCCCCGACACGACCTGCGACCCGACCGTGTGCCAGGCCGACGAGTACGTCTCCTCGAGCGCCTGCGTCGCGTGCCCCGCGGGCACGACGAACGCGGCGGGCGATCGGGCGTTGGGACCGGACACGATCTGCGACGCGGTGCTGTGCGGTGTCGACGAGTACGTCTCCTCGAACGCCTGCGTCGCGTGCGCTGTAGGCACCACGAACGCTCCTTATGAGAGCGCGGCAGGCGCCGACACGGTCTGTGACGGCCCGGACCCCTGCCTGAGCATCTTCGGAGCGACGTGTGAGGTGTTGAGCGAGAGCTTCGTCGATGGCCCCTACAGCCCGGCGGGTGGCGGCGATTTCGGCGAGTCCGTGGCGCTCTCGGGTGACACCCTCGTCGTCGGCGCACCGAAGAACCCCAACCTCGTGAATGGCCGCACGATTAAGAGCGGGGCGGTCTTCGTGTTCACCAGGAGAATGGGAACATGGACCGAGCAGGCCAGCCTGGTGTCCAACACAAACGATGAGGACGCGTTCGGTGCGTCCGTGTCGATCTCGGGTGACACCATCGTCGTCGGCGTACCCGACGAAGACAGCGCCTCGGTGGGTGTCGACGGTGTCCCCGTCCCCGGCTCCGAGACCGACAGCGGCGCCGCGTACGTGTTCACACGCACGAACACCACGTGGAGCAAGCAGGCCTACCTCAAGGCCTCGAACACCAGAGAGGACGACCACTTCGGGGACAGCGTCGCCGTGGACGGAGACACCGTCGTCATCGGCGCCCCTGGTGACAATGGCTTCTCGCCAGCCGTCGTCAGCGGCTCTGCGTATGTGTTCGCACGCAGCGGCACCACCTGGACTCAACAGGCCCACCTCGAGTCCGCCAACCCCGACCTGGGCGACCGCTTCGGCACCTCCATCGCCCTGGAGGCAGACACTCTGGTCGTGGGCGCGAGCGGTGAAGACAGCTCCTCGTCCGTGGTCGACGGAAACCAGACCAACAACTCGAGGAGCGGCAGCGGCGCGGTGTTCGTGTTCACGAGGAGCACGAACACATGGACTCAGAGCTCCTACCTCAAGGCCTCGAACACGGGCTCGAACGACGGCTTCGGTCGCGCCGTGGCGCTCTCGGGCGACACGCTCGTCGTCGGCGCATCTGGGGAGGACAGCTCGGCGACGGGAGTCGGAGGGACTCAGTCCAACAACTCGGCAGGTGGCAGCGGCGCTGCCTACGTCTTCACGCGCAGCGGGGGCTCGGGTACGTGGAGCCAGCAGGCCTACCTCAAGGCTTCGAACACCAGCCAGTTGGCGTCCTTTGGCTCCTCGGTGGCGATCCTGGGCGACACGGTCGTCATCGGCGCGCCAGGAGAGGACAGCGACGAGACCGGGTCCAACGGCGGAACCAACTGGCAGGACAGCGGGGCCGCGTACGTGTTCACGAGGAGCGCAGGAGCGTGGAGTCAGCAGGCGTTCTTCAAGCCCTCCGACATCCAGACCCCAGGAGGGGTCGTCTTCAATCCTGCTCGGTCCGCCTTCGGCGCGTCCGTCGCCCTTGACGGCGAGATCCTTGCCATCGGCTCACCAGACGGTGGAACTCGAGGTAGGGTCCATGTCTACCAGTCGCCCACGACCTGCTCGACCGACGAGTACGTCTCGTCGAACACGTGCGTCTCGTGCGCGGTCGGCGCGACAAACGCCCTGGGTGACGACGTGTCCGGGATGGACACGTCGTGTCAGGAGCGGCTGTGCCTGACGAATGAGTATGTCTCATTCAACACCTGCGAGGTGTGCCCTCCAGGCACCACCAATGCCTCTGGCGACGGGGCCTTGGGGATGGACACGAGCTGTGATGGCCCGGCTCCCTGACTGGGCATCCTCGGCGTGAGCTGCGCGGCCCTGAGACAGGACCACGTCAAGGCCTCGAACACGGGTGTGGGCGACTACTTCGGTGCATCGGTCGCCATCTCGGGTGACACGCTCGTCGTCGGCGCCTCGCGCGAGGGCGGTGCTGTGGGGAACCCCTCGAGCAACACCAACACGTCGAGCGGGGCCGCGTACGTGTTCACGCGAAGCGGGGACCACGATTCGATTCCAGGCCAAGGCCAACCCGTTGACCCAGGTGCGTCTGGACGAGGTCCGCGAGGCGTTGGGCCTGGAGACCAGTGAGGAGGCCTTCCTTCTCGACGAGATGGCCCAGAGCGCCTCCTGGGTCGTACGTCAGGCGATGGCGGACCGGACCATTCAGGCGGTGCAAGGAGGTGAGCAGACGCCCCAGGTGCTCGAGCACGCCGCGCTCTCGAGTTTGAAGAACTCGGTCCACATCGAACTCAGCAGCCAGGAAGCCATGGGACTCGTCGAGCTGCTCTCGAGCGCTCCGCCCCCGGGCGCTCCGCTCAGTAAGACCCTCGCCGCGCTCGAGCGGATCTCAGGGCCCTTCGAGCTACACATGAGTTCATCAAAGTGAACATCAAGGTCGTTTCTCCTCGACGACCACATGAAACACCCATGCATGTTCACTCTAATGAACACACACATGTCCGAAGCAGAGGTTCCGGTGACGCACCCCATTGGCGATTCGATCAGTCTTGGCGCCGCGCTCCGCGCGCGCCGCAAGAGCTTGAGGTTGGGCCAACGCGACGCCGCCGAGATCGCGGGCGTGAGCGTGCACACGCTCAGTGACATCGAGACAGGGAAGGGGAACCCCACGCTGGAGACCCTCCTGACGCTGTGTGAGCTACTCGGCCTCGAGCTCGGCCTGAGTGAGCGCGTGCCCGAGGCGCTCAAGTGAGCCGCGGCTTCGTCTACCAACAAGGGGTCCTGGCGGACGTGCTCGAGCGGCGTGGCAAGACGTACCGCTTTGAGTACGAGCCCGTCTGCGCCAAGCTACATCTGCCCCAGGAGAGCAGGCTCGCCCGCGACCTCTTCGCCAACGAGCGACCGTATCTGGGGGAGGACACCCACGGGTTCCTCACGGGCGCGAGCTGGCTCGAGTTCGCCGACGCCATCGGGATCAAGAGCGCACGCGCGCTCAGGTTTCTGAAGAGCCTGCTTCTCCTGGAGGCGATGTCTCACGATGTCCGCATGCGAGACGCGCTCGTGATGACGCTCGGCCCCGAAACCCACGAAGAGTGACACGCACATGAAGTTCGACCCCGACCACATCGACGGCTCCGCCCGCTACAAGCTGCTCGTGGGCGGCGTCACGCCTCGGCCCGTCGCCGTCGTCTCCACGATCGACCGGGACGGCGTCGTCAACGTCGCGCCCTATTCGTTCTTCACCGGCGGCGGCCACGACCCCATGACGCTCATCATCGTCGTGACGAACCCGTCCGAGGGCGGTGAGAAGGACACGCTGCGGAACCTGCGCCCCGTCGCCGAGGGCGGGCTCGGCGCGTTCGTCGTCAACCTCGCCACCGAGCACTACGCGCGCGCCGTCAGCGCGCTCTCGCACCCCCTCCCCCACGGCGAGAGCGAGCTCGACCATGTCCCCTTCCAGACCCTCCCCTCCGACAAGGTCGCCCCTCCTCGGCTCGCCGTCTCCCCCATCGCCTACGAGTGCGTCACCACCCACGTCGTCCCACTCGCCGACGGCGCGCCGGGCAGCGGCAACGTCGTCATCGGCCAGGTCGTCATGGTCCATTGCCATGACGGCGTCGTCGACGAGCGCCACCACGTCGACTGGGAGCGCGTGCGCACCATCGGTCGCATGGGCGGCTCGGTCTTCTCGCGCGTGGGGGAGCGGTTCGAGGTCACGCGTGGGCTCGACGCGCTCGATGAGCCCGCGCCCATACCCGAGGACACCAACCTGCTGCGCATGCCGGGTGGCGAAGACGAACTCGAGTGATCACCTCGGGCGGGCGGTTCGTCACGACGAGCGGTTTGGCAGGACGCGGCGGCCGACCCTCCAACTCATGTTCGAGGGGGGCAAGCAGGGCACCCGCCCGGATACGCCGGAGGAGCGAGCTGGCGCCCGAGGCCGCGCTCGTCAGCGCGTGGCGCCACGCGCCACGTCAGCGTGAGTCTGGCCTCGGAAGCCGCCCTCGGATGTCCCGGGGCCTTCGAACCTCGAACCCTTCAGAGTCGAGGCTCGATCCGCGAGAACGCGTAGTGGGTCGGAAACTGGAACTCGGGTGTGGGGTGCAACGCGCCGAAGCTGAGCCCCGACAGGTACGAACCCGGATACATCTGGTTGCGGATGTGGTACCAGCCCGGGCCCTGGAGGCGGTCGCCGCTGCGGTCCCTGTAGGTGCTGTGGGTCAACCTGTCCCTGGCGTACTCGAACGTCCAGAAGTTCGCCGGGCCAGCGGCCCCGATGATGCCCAGCTCGGAATCCGGGAACTCGGTGTCCGCGACGAAGGGGAGGTCGTAGGTGCGGTTGGTGTTCTCGTTCATGATCCGGTACGTGCCGTCGCCTTGCGACTCGAAGCCCCACCGGTAGAGGTCGAAGGGTGTCTCGGTGACCTCGACGTCGCCGTCGTCGTTGACCTGGAGGCCCATAACCGCCACGTCGTTGGCGAGCCAGGTGACCCTGTAGGCCCACGCGTTCGAGAAGAACTCAGTGGTGAATGAGCGCGTGGCCAGGTCTTCGTTGCACGGGAAGCGAAGCTCGTACGTCGTGTGGTACTCTCGTTCAGGAGGTCCTCCTCCTGATCGCGGTTCGGTGCGCTCGCTCGTCAGGGGCGCAGTGGCTCGAGCACACGGACCGAGGAGCAGGACCCGTGAGATACTCATGGAACACGACGGCATTATGCGAAGAATGAGCACCCTCATCACCCTGCTGGCCACGCTCTCGCTCACCGGGGCCGCCTGTAAGGCGACCCCTGTGACGCGCGATGATCCGGCCCCGACCGACGACGAGGTGGACGCGACCCATTCGACCGAGGGCACGCCCAACACGCTGCTCACGGGAGGCTCCGTGGGCGACTTCGGCTACTCGGGTGACTTCGCGATGACATACAATGGCGAGTTCTACGAGGTCGAGCTCGCGCCCGGCGTGTCGGGGAAGTCGCTCGACGGCGAGACGTTGTGCCAGCTCTGGGTCACCGCCGAGGAGTATCGGACGAGATCTGGGCTCGGCGTCGGATCGAAGATCGGCGACTTCGGCACCTGTCTCTTATACACATCTGACGCTGCCGACG
>CAJXPN010000004.1 GCA_913058025.1 uncultured Myxococcales bacterium
CCGCACCACACTCTCCGCTCGCCCGGACGCTCCCAAACCGCACCGCATCACACGAGGCGCCTGACCCGACGCCATACGCCAAAAAAGGCACCAGGTGCAGAAACGTCTTGACCATGACACTGAGTGTCACCATGATTCGTCTCACCGACAACGACTCCACACCCTCGAGGAGAGGAGCAGCCATGATGAGACACCCCTACATGACCGGAGCCCTGGCCGCCGCCGCGCTCACGGTCGGCGCGCCCGCCTGGGCCGACGGCGGCGAGGACTCGCCGGACGAGAAGCTCGAAGGCGTGGTCGTGAGCGCCCAGGACGAGGAGCTGATCGTGGACCTGGGCCGCGGCTCGGGGCTCCCTGACCGCGCGACCGTACAGGTCTGGCGACGGCTCACGGTGACGCACCCGATCACCCGCGAGACCGTCGAGGACCGCTTCTTCATCGGTAAGGTCGAGCTCTCGCGGGTGGGTGAGCGCCTGTCGATCGCGACCTCGTGGGAGCTCGAACACACGCCCAAGCCAGGCGACTTCGTGGTCTGGACGGGCGCCGAGGTCGTACCGGCGACCACGCCCGACGGTTCGCCCACCACGGTGACGCTGCGATCGTCGCGGGGAGAAGGCGCCTCGGGGCGCGGGCTCACGCCCGACTCCGCAGGGCTCGAGCGCGCGTTCGAGCTCACGCTCGGCGCGCCCATCGAGGACAGGATCGCCACCTGGGAGATCTTCCTCAAGGCGTTCCCCGACTCCGGCTACGTGCCTCGGGTCGAGGGGGAGCTCGTGGTCCTGCGCGGCCAGCTCGCAAACCTGCGCGACGCCGACGACCGGCGCGAGGCGTCCATGCAACAGGCCGCCGACGAGGCCGAGGAACTCGCCACTGTCGACGGCTGGGTGCGCGCGCCCCGCGTCGTCCCCGAGGGTGACCCGATCCGCGTGAGCGCCACGCTACGTCACCCCGAGCGCGTCCAGACCGTCCGCGCGCTCGTGCGGCCCGAGGGCGTCGCGCACTTCGAGAAGGTCGCCCTCACGCGCATCGGCGATCACACCTGGGTCGTCGACCTCGACAACCCCACCCTCGCCGACGGCTACCTCGAGTACTTCGTCGAGGCCGTGCGCACCGACAACCAGCTCGAGCCGATCTCCGGCTCTGCCTCGTCCCCTAACAGCGTCTGGATCACCGAGGACATCGAGGACCCCGCGCCCACCCACGACCGCTCCCGCGCCGGCGCGCTCGTCGAGTACCAGAGCTTCCGAGAGGGCGGCGAGGACTCCTACACGCGCTCCGAGGGATTCTACCGCTACAAGCTCGACGACTCGATGTTCGCCGGCTTCACCATGGGCGTGGGCCTGTTCGAGGGCACCGGCGCGACCGTCGCGGAGCTCGACGCGGGCGACGTCGAGCCCACCCGGCGAAGCCTCTCCTACGGCTTCCTCGAGCTCGAGCTCGCGATCACGGAGTCCTTCGGCGTCGACACACGCGTGATGGTCGGCCAGGAGCGCACCGACTCCAGCGGCGCGAGCTACGGCTCGCTCGGCCTCGGCGGTGAGCTGCGCTTCGGCGACCCGGACGGCACGCGCCTCAACGTCGGCGGCGCGTTCACGCAGGGTATGGGCAACGAGGCCTGGATCGATCTGACGATCCTCTCGATCCTCGACATCCCCATCACCAGCTCCGTCCATGTCACCAACCTGCCCGTCGGAGGGGACCTGGGCGTCTCGCTCGGCCTCGCCGCCGGCTACCAGGTCACCGACTGGCTCAAGGTCCTCGGCCGCGCGAACTACAGCGCCAGGAACATCGAGACCGGCGGCCTCGGCGGCGGCCTCGGCGCCGAGCTGACCTGGTGACCGACGCGACGCTCCTGCCAGCGCACACACACACGAGCCCCACGGAGACGAACATGACCACGTCACACCGCCTCACATACGCCACGCGCTCCTCCAACGGCCTCGCCGCGCTCGGCCTCGCCGCGTCGCTCCTCACCCCCGCGATCGCCACGGCACAGGACACGCCCGCCGACGAGGCCACCGCGCTCGCGGCGCGCTCGGACCGCCCCATGCCCGCGGTCTACCACGCCCCCGCGGGCCAGGCGGCGGCTGGAGAGGACCTCCGCGTGGACATCGAGGTCCCCGGCGACTGGCTCTACGAGTCGTTGTGGTTGATGTACCGGCCCACAGGCTCCGAGGGCGAGTTCGCGGCCATCGAGTTCAAGCGCTCCGAGGAGCTCGTCCACTCGAACGTCATCGTCGCCTCTCAGGTTCAACCTCCTGGCGTCGAGTACTACATCGTCTCGCGGGACCCCGAGGGCACCGAGCGCGTCCACTTCGGCGCGCCAGACGCGCCCCACCCGGTCGTCGTGGTCGGCGAGACGGCCGCGTCTCGGATGCGCGACCGCCTCGAGCGCCACAGAGGCAACCGCTCCGAGTTCACCGTCGACACGAACCTGACGACCCTGGGCGCGCGACGCGTCTCGCCGGGCTCGGACGAGGTCACCGTCGGCGGCTCCGAGTTCTACTGGAGCGCCGAGGTCGGCTACCGCTACCGGCCGCTGACCACGCTCTACGACTTCTCGTTCGGCGCGGGCCGCATGCGAGGCACGCGCGGGGCGGTCCGGCTGGACTCGGGCGAGCTGAACACGCTCGGCTCCGACCTCGGCCCCCCTGGGATGGACTACGGCTGGGGCGCGGCCACGCTCGAACTCGACCGCTACCTCTCCTTCGAGGGCAAGCTCATCCTGGGCGCGACCGACCGAGGCTTCGCCGCGGGCGTGGGCGGGCTGGCGCGCGTCGGACAGATCGCGTCGACGAACCTCGAGATAAGCGGCGAGCTCGTCCAAGACGTCGGAAACTCGGCCTCGGTCAGGCTCAACTGGGACACCGTCCCCTACGTCCCGATGTCCCTGCGGATCGACCTGACCGAGCGCCCCGGCGGCGAGACCAACCCCCTGGCCCGGCGCCTCGTGTACTCGGCGGGCGCCGAGCTCGGGCGCCACGTCACCGTCACGGGCGAGGTCGGCGTCGCCTCCCGGAACGACTCGATCGACAACGGCCTCGTCGGCGGCCTGAAGGCAGCCGTGGCCTTCTGAGCCGCGCTCAGGCTACGCCCTCGAGCGCGCCCTCCAGGACCTCGTCATCGAGTCCGGACCCGCGCAGCATCCTCTCGATCTTCTCCTCACGGTTCAGCTTCGCCACCGCCTTGCCGAGCGTGCGCAGGTGCGCGCGCTCGCGCTGTGTGTCGAGGCGGTTCCTGTAGAGGAAGCGGTCCATGTCCAGGCGGCTCCCGAGCGCCGCATCGACGAAGCCGATCTTCTGGCGGTTGTCGAGCCCGCCCAGGCGCGACCTGTAGCGGACCGAGTCGATCGAGCGCTCCAGCCTCACGCGCCCGAGGCCCGGCCACCAGCTCGCCCCGCACAACCCCTCGAGGTGCGCCCGGTCGACCCAGCTCCTCGAGACGTCGAGGTCCTTCAGGCACGGCACCTCGGCTCGCGCGAGCGCGAAGATGCCTCCCGCCAGCGCGTGGTTGTCCGACACGTCGAGCGCGCGCAGCCGCGCGAAGTCGGCCTCACCGAAGATCTTGAGCCCGGAGACCTCGTCGAGCGCGCAGTCGCTCAGCGTGAGCGACTCGAGCTGAGGCGTGAACCACGCCGTGGGCCAGAGGTGCGCGCGCACCCGCGCGCCGGAGATCTCGAGGGACGAGAGCCGCGGGAACAGGTCCCTGGGTTCGAGCGCGCGGGCGACCGCGTCACCCTGTAGACACCCCGACAGCAACTCGACGTGGCGCACCCACTCGAGCTCCCGGCGGCCGCACACCTGCGTGAGCAACTCGCCGTCGTAGGTGAGCAACCGGAGCGCCTTGATGAGCGCCATGCGCAGGCCCAGGTCCTCGCCATCGGCCATGCGCTCGAGCCACGCCGTGGGCGCGTAGCGGAAGCGGTCGGGCCACCGCTCGAGCGCCTGGAGCGCGTAGGGCATCCACACCTCGGCGACCTCGGCGGGGCGCTCGCCGAAGGCGCCGTCGAAGAGCTCGAGCAGGCGCGGCCACGCGCGCCGGCGCGCGTCGTCGTCGAACGCCTGGAGGAGCGAGCGCAGCTCGCCGAAGTCACTCATCCGCGGGCCTCGAGCGCGCCCTCGGCGAGCGCGCCGGGGAGGTCGGAAGCGGCGAGCATCTCGTCGATGCCTTCCTCGCGGTCGAGCTTACGCAGCAACCGCTCGAGGCGACGGATCGCCTCATCGACCTGCTTCTTTCGGATCCTCGGGCCCCGGTAACCCACGTGGTGAGAGAGCGCCGCGACCGCGCGCGGACCCTCCATCATCGCTCGCCGCACCATGGTGACCTCGAAGCGGTCGAGGTGCGCGAAGGAGAGCTCGTCTCCGAGCGCGTCGTAGGACCGCTGGGCCGATAACGCGGTGAGCTGGGAGAGCCACGACGCGTCGAGCAGGTCGCCCATGTCACCGGCCACGAGCCAGCTCCCAGAGACGTCGAGCTCTCGCAGCGACGGCACCTGGGCGGCCGCCAGGTGGTGCCAGGCGCCGGAGAGCCCAGGGTTCTTGCTCAGGTCGAGCGACGTGAGGTTCTTTAGATGGTGCCAGCGGGAGAGCGTCTTGATCCGGGCCTCGTCCAACCGCACGTCGATCAGGCCCAGGTGCGTCAGGTTCCTGGCGAACGGGGCCTTGAGCACGGTCGCCAGGCGCAGCTTGCCGCGCGCCTGACGGTGGATGTCGATCGAGGTCAGCCGCTGGAAGACCTCGGAGTCCTTGAGCGCGTGGTGGGAGTCCGGGCCGAAGACGCCGGGGCCGAACGTCACGTGGCGGACCCACGAGAAGTCGCGCACGTCGAAGAGGTCCACCTCGAAGGACTCCTCGGCCTGGTGGATGCGCACCGCCTTCACCAGCGCCATCAGCTCGCCCAGGTGCTCGCCGTCGAGCACGCGCGCGAGCGCCTCTTTGGGCAGGTACCGCAGCCGATCGGGCCACCGCTCGAGGCACTGGAGCGCATACGGCAGCCACTCCTGGGCGACGAGGTCTGAGCGGTCGCGCCGGGAGAGCTCGGCCTCGAAGAACAGGTAGATCTGTCGCCAGGCGCGCTTGCGCGAGACCTCATCGGAGGACTGCACCGCCGAACGTAGCTCGCCGAAGTCGGTGATCGGTTGGCTCATTGGATAGTCTCGGCGGTCACGGCGGCGACCTCGGGGCGAAGGCCCGAGTCGAGCACGCGCTCGCGGATACCCTGCTCGATGTTGAGGGCCTCGATGTTGATGGCCCCTACGCGATGGAAGCCGTCGAGGTACATGCTCATGTGGGAGCGTTCGAGCGAGAGCGAGTCGAGCTGGGGGATCCAGGACGCGCCCAGCAGGACGTCGAGGTCTTCGACAGGCGCCCAGGACCCGGACAGATCGAGGCGGCGAAGCGAGGGGAGCGCGGCGCCCGCGAGCGCTTCGAAGCACGGCCGATCCATCAGGTAGTTCCGAGAGAGGTCCAGGCGCTCGAGGCCGTCGAACGAGACGAGCCTGAGTATCGAGGCGATGTCGCCTCCAGCGATGCGACAGCTCGACATCGTGAGCGCGACGAGGTTCTGCGCGAACGGGTTGCCCATGATCGCGCGCAGCTTCTGGATGCCGAGCTTGGAGTCCACGAACGCCAGCGAACTCAGGTTCGTGAATGCCTCCGAGGCGCCCAGCGCGCGCGCCGTGGCGAGCTTGAAGTCGTGGCCTTCGAAGTGGAGGTGGCGCACCCAGGTGAAGTCCCGGCGCTCGCACATCGCGCGGAAGCGGGGGTTGCTCACCCGGTTGGCGTCGATGGCGGTGACGAGCGCCATCAGCACGCCGACGTGCTCACCGCGGATGATCGCGTTGAGCCACTTCCTCGGCGCGACGCGTAGGCGGTCTGGCCACCGCTCGAGCGCCTGGAGCACGTACGGCAGCCAGACATCCGAGACCTCGCTCGGGCGCTCGTCGAGCGCCTCCTTCATCGCCTCCAGAAGCGCAGGCCACGCGAGCGCGCGGTCGTCGTCGTCGGACGTGTTCACAAGGGAACGCACCTCTCCAAAGTCCACGTCATGCTCCTCATCGAGACGTGCGATCTACGTCAGAAAACAGATCGCACGGCGTTTATGGGCTCAAGCCATCGGCTCGTAGTCATAGTCTTTCGAGATCGACGCGGCCGCAAGCGCGGCGACCTCGGGCCGCATGCCCGCGTCGATCAGGCGCGCCTCGACGCGCGCTGAAGTCGTGCGTGGGGGCCCGCTTTGATGTATGAGGCCTCTTCGAGAGGGGGAGCCCTCGCGCTGCCGGACGGGGGTGACGCAGGCGAGAACAGTAGACGCGGACATGTCGAAAGCGGACCACTTGATGCGCGATGTGCACGTTCGGGTGCACCCATTTGACTGCGACCGCATCTCATACTGGATTCGGTTCTTGTTCGGACAGCCCCGCTGTACTCGAGGAGTACATATGCCCTCAGAGGACCCTCTCAATCTCAGCCCGACGCTGCTCAACGCGGCGCTCGACCATATCGACGACGTGCTGCTCATCACGGGTTGGGGTCCGCTCGACGAGTCGGGACCCACGATCGTGTACGTGAACGACGCGTTCACGAAGATGACGGGCTACTCGGCAGAAGAGGTGATCGGGAAGACCCCCCGGATCCTGCAAGGCCCGGAGACGAGCGCGGAGGGGCGCGCGAAGATCCGGGAGGCGTTGGAGAAGTGGGAGCCGGTGCGCGTCGAGCTGACGAACTACCGCAAGGACGGGTCGACGTTCGAGGTCGAGATCTCGATCCAGCCGATCTGGAAGGACGACCTGGTCACCCACTGGGTCGCAGTGCAGCGTGACATCACGGCGGACAGAGAGCGCATGCGCAAGCAGGCGCACGAGGACCGGCTCCGGTCGCTCGGGTTCCTGTCGGGAGGCATCGCGCACGACTTCAACAACGTGCTGCACGCGATCGGCGTGATGCTCGAGCTCGCGGAGTCGGAGGCGAGCGAAGACCACCGCTTCCAGCTCTACGAGGATATGCGGTTCGCGCTCAAGCGAGGCAGCGAGCTGGCGACGCGGCTGCTGTCGTTCTCGAGGCCGGAGACGGGCCTGGTCGAGCGCGTGGACCTGGGTGAGGCGATCGAGCGCACGCTGGATCTCTGCCTGAAGGGCGTGGTGACGAGAGGAAAGCTCCACATCGACGGGCCGCTCGAGATCGTGGCGAACCCGACCCAGCTCCACCAGACGTTCATGAACATCACGCTGAACGCGCGCCACGCGATGGGCGACGAGGGCCAGCTCGACGTGAGGGTGACCCAGGACAAGGAGGGCTGGGTCGACGTCTCGTTCGAGGACGCAGGCCCTGGATTCGACGACGAGCAGCTCAAGCACGCGTTCGAGCCGTTCTACACGACGAGGGAGGGAGGCACGGGGCTGGGGCTGAGCATCGTGCACGGGATCCTCATGCGCCATGAGGGCGAGGTGACGCTGGGACGAAGCGAGGCAGGGGGCGCGAAGGTCACGACGTCGTGGCGTATAACCGAGCCCGCCGAGGTTGTGGTCGAGACGCCGACCTCGCTGCGGGTGCTGGTCGTCGAAGACGAGTCGCTCAACCGCAGGCTCGTCAGCCGCCTCATCGAGACGTTGGGCCACACCGCGACGGGGATCGCCACTGCCGAGGAGGCGCTCGAGCAGGTCCGCGTGGACATGTTCGACCTCGCGCTGGTCGACATCAACCTGGGAGAGGGGATGAAGGGGTCGGAGCTCGGTCGGTGGCTGAAGAAGCGTCGGCTCATCGAGCGGATCGTCTTCATGAGCGCCAACCACAACGTCGCGTCGAGCCTGACCGACATCAGCGACGACTTCCTGGGCAAGCCTTTCTCCAAGGCTGAGCTCATGGAGATGCTCAAGTCTGAATGAGCCAGATGCCCATCATGACCCAAGAGGCATGATGTCACGAACAGTTCGCACATGACCCAAGAGACCACATGACTCCTCGGGGTCATGTGGTCTCTTTCATCCCTGTTTGGACGGGTCGCGAGGCGTTCCGTACATAGCGGGTAGGAGGTCGACGTCGTGGCCGGAGAGGCGGGCGACGAGGAAGTCGAGCAGGCTGCGACCTTGCTGACGCAGTGTTGCCCGCACGCTCATCATGCGCTCGATGAATCGAAGCCCGCGCTCAGACTGGGAGCCGAATGAGAGCTTCCTGGCGATCACAGGATGGCGCAGCGCTCGCTCGGCGGCGTTGTTGGTGGGCTCCACGCCTTCGTGCTCGATAAAGGTCCACAAGCACTCGAAGTACTTGAGCGTTTCGCGCGCCACCCCTGCATGTTTGACCGGCAGTCGAGCCGCTGCCGCCTGCCCCAGCAACGTCTCGACCACGCCCTTGCGCTCTCGCGCCCAGGTTTCGAATTCGCTCCGCGTCGTCTTGCCCTCGCGCACCTTCGCCCATTCTTTGAGCACTTCGCGCGCCTGGAGTTCGAGCAACCGCCCGCACTCTCCCATCATCCCACGCTGGATTCCCATCGCCGCGAAGTCTCGACGCAGGTGCGCCCAGCACACCTGACGCCTGGAGTTGTCGAGCCAGTGGTAGGCGCAGTAACGGTCGGTCACCCCGATGCCTGCGAAGTCCTTTCCGGCCAGCTCCTTGGCCATCGCTGTGCTGCGTTTCTCACGCACCATCAGGTGGCAGGTCGAGCTGCTGTTCAAGGCGCTCAAATAGGGCGACCGCTTGCACCAACTGCCATCGCGCAAGGACGAGGTCGTCAAGGTGCTCATCATGGCCGCGCTATGCTGGGTGTGCGTGAACGCGCCTTCGCCATACCTGCCCTCGTCGACTATTCATGCGACTTTGCGCCTTAACTGCTCACGTATGTGCCTGCCCACCTCATCACGCAACCCGGAGGTGACCTCCAGGAGGCCTCGCTCAGGGCTCGGGTTGGCGCGCGCTGGCCAACAACGCCCGGTCGACCGTGATGCCGGTGAGCATCAGGATCACCATCATCGCCGTCCCCCCGAGTGTCATGAGCAACACGATCCCCAAGATGAACCCGACGCCAGCGCTGCGCCCGACGCCCGGCGCGAAGAGATCGAGGAAGACCGGGAGGGTCGAGGCGAGGACGACGGGCGTCATCAACGCGTTGCACCACACTCGGGCTCTGCCCGTCTGCTGGAGCACTCGGGCGTTCGCGTCCCGGCGCTCGAGGGGTTGCTTCAGGTACAGGATCGCCTCGAGCGCGACGAGCGCCAGGAGCGCGACCGTGACCACGATGACGACCACGCCGTGGCCCATGGCATAGTGCCTGAGCATGCGCCCATCCTCGCTCAGGTAGGCCACGAACCCGATGAGAGAGAGAAGGGCCCGATAGACGCGACCGTGAGGATGTAGAGGACCCGACACGCGATCATGATGGTGATGCCGAGCCCCCGACGCGTGCTTGCCATGATCGTGCCTCTCGATCTGGAGAGTGTCACCAGTGTACCCGCCAGCTCGCGCTTCGGTAACCCCCTGGCTCCGGGCCTCGTAGAGAGGTCGCCCGGGCAGGCAACCCGTCCTGGTGCCCGCGCTGGTCTCGACGCCCGATCCGATCTTGTCCGGGCTGGCCGAGCGCGAGGAGTGTCCGCCCTCGGCCGGATCGGCTCGCGTCGCGCCGTGGCCGCGCTGCACGCGCTCGAGGAGCGAGCGCTGGTAGGACTCGGCGGCGTCACTCGAGACGCGCGCGCCGCGCGCGAGGCGATCATCAGTCGTATCGGAGACGCCGCCCACGGTGGCCTGAGCGTCGCCGACACGAGAGACGCGACGGGGGGCCTGAGCGTGGCCACCGGGGAGTCGGGAGGGCTCACCCTCGAGGAGGACTGACTCGAGCGAACGAGGGTGGATTGGTGCTCTCATTCCAACGGGATGGTGTTCGATATCGCGATATCGAACACTGAAGATTCCACGACGAGCCCAGGCCGTCCGACTCACTCGGTGTTGGCTGTGATCTCATGAGCTACGGTGCCTGGGCTGTTCACCTTGATTTCTCGATCTGATGTGCCTCTTGGATGAACGTGATTCCATGATGCATACATGACCGAAGAGACATGATTGAGTGGGCTTCAGACACAGCGGGACCCCTGCGTGTACGCCTGTACACGCCCTTTTTCTCAGCGCACCAATTATGTCGAGCAGTGTCTTTTTGAGGACCGCCTCGACCAGAAGCAGATCCTGGTCGCGCCGGCGTCAAGATATGGAACGTCTCCGAGCGTGTTCAACGCTCGCTCGAGAAACATCAGTATGATCTGGAAGGTCGCAGACGGCATCGGTGTCGATATCTCGACCCTCATCGAACGCGCCGAAGACGAACTCGAGCAGCGTGGCTCGTCTCCTTCGAGTTCGGCCTCGGGCACCTCCTCTCAACCACCTCACGACCCATGAAGGAGTCCACTTCGATATGGGACAGGCTCGACGCGTTGACCCCCGAACAACACGAACGCCTCAACGAAACGCTGCGTGTGACCGTTCATGAGGTTCTCGTTGGAAGGTTTGCGCGAGCGGACTCTTCGCAGGCAGCGCTCGCCGAGCGCGTGGGGAGTCCCCAGTCAACCTCACGGCCTGATCGACAGCGTGGAAGCCCATCCCGCTACGGAGCGGTGCATGTCAGGCTCGCGACCTGTTGGGTTTCTATGGGGCTGTAGCCAAAGAACTCGATGCCCACGACCACGCCAGGCTGGCATGTGACCCACTGGGAGCCGCCCGATGCGTTGATGGCCTCGATCCGTGTCGGGCCGTCGTAGGACAGGTTTCCGGTCACGTTCATCAAGACCAGCTCCGACTCGGCCTTCACGGTGAGCGTGTCCGTGAACCGCGCGTTCCAGTAGGTGCTTGCACCCCAGGTCGCGTTGGCCGATGGGTAGCCCGACAACCAGATCCTGCCGGTGAGCTCGTCCAGCTGTAGGTAATCACTCGACAGCCTCTCCACGGTCTCGAGCGATGGGGCTCGAACACCTGTGTCATCGGCCACCAGCGCGTTGTTCCCGACGCGAAGGCTCGCGGCCTTCAAACGCTGAAGTGAAGCCGTGCTGGCGCTCAGGTCATCGCCTGCCGCCAGGTTCTGTCCCACGTTGAAGTCGTCGACCGCGAGCGGGGCAAACGCCGCGTCGCCGGCGAGTGCCGCGGAGTCCGCGTTCAAGGCGAAGGGCGCGGCGCCGACCTTCTGTCGCGCGAGCACCGTGCCATCCACGGACAACTGACTCCAGAGTTCCGTCTCGCCTCGTATCGCATCGGTGCACTCCGAGGGCATCGTGACACGGTACGAGCCGGCATTCACGGCCGTTCCCGCTGCCTCGATCGTACAGACGAGTCGGTCTTCGTCCGACGACTCGCTGTCGCGCCAAATGTCGACGGTCACGTCGCGGGGTCCCGTGACGGCCAGCCCGCCCTCGAGCAACACCCCACCGAAGGTCAGCGGTTCATCGGCCGGGATCACGTCTGCGGTCGCGCGACCCGTAGAGTACGCGACGGCTCCGAGAACCGCCGTGGCCGCTAACCATCGTGCCAAGCTACCTTCCTTCTTCAACATCACCTCACTCTCCTTGATTCCGACTCGTCTGTCGCGCCGACCCGTTCTCGTCGCCAAAGCTACGGTATGCACGGTACGGCAGCGGTCAGGGAGCACGTGACACGAGGTGTACCCAAGCCAGTCTCGAATCCCTTGACCACCGAGTCGGGGCAGGCGTAGTCGGTTCTGAACAGGGGCAATGTGCAGTCTTGCGCGGCGGTCAGCACGGTGACAGTCGGCCCGACGTCGAACTGTGCGTCTCCCTCGACGGTGAGGCTGGGGGCGGTGATCTGGGCCTGGATCGTAATCGAGGAAATCGCACCTTCAGCTCGCATCGTCACCTCGCCCGAGGTCGACGGAGCGAGCTGAAGGATGGTGCTGCTCTTGGGGCTGAGGCCGTTGGGTGACACCTCGATCCGCCGAGCCGATACGCCGTCATCGGTCACGTCCAAGGCGCCGGCCCCAACCTGGAGCCACCGGGCGTCCGTGGATCCCAGCGTCGCGGTACGAGCTGCCACGTCTCCGGTCACCGAAAGGGCGCCAGGAACGCTGAAGTCGCCTCGTGACTCCCGCGCGCGAGCCGCCACGTCCGCTAGCCGTGCCTTCGCAGCCTGTACCGCGTAGGGCACCGCGCCCGTCCTCGCCCGCCCCATTGACTCGCCGGCAAAGACGACCTCGGTCTGGATGTCGGGCTGGCTGCGAATGGCCGCGACGCAGTCCGGCGGCATCTCGATTCGGAAGTGTCCGCGCTGCACATCGACCCGCTGACGGTCCGTGGTGCACAAGAGTTCGCCGTCCACGCCCTCTTCAACATCGGGGCCCCATACGTTGACGGTGACCGCATGAACGCCCTCGACGGGCTGACCGTCTTCGACCACGGTTCCGCCGTAGAAGAGTGGCTCGGTGGTTGGAATTCCCATCGCATCGACTCGCCCGGCCAGCTGATGGGCCGCCACGAGCGCGGCGCAGGAAGCGAGAAGCACCGCGAGGGCGCGAGGTCGCGAGGGCGCGTTGGAGTCTTTGGAGTTGTTCATTTCGTGCACCTGATCCGCGTAGGCCGAAACGAGGAGTCGACGCGGACCCCTACCAGGACTCCATCATTGGGACACACGGCGTTGCCGTTGCTCACAGAGTGCTCCACGAAGGACGGGATGCTCGGACCGGTCGAGATGTTGACGTTGCCCCACGTCGAATTGGTGGAGCTCAGCCGCCCCGAGGGCTCCATGATCGCCGGGGAGTCGAAGCGCGGTAACGAGACGCTCCCGAGCTGGGTGACCGAGCGTGGTCGCAGAATCTTGGGGTTCAGGTCGCCCGTCGTCAGACTGTAGACGGAGAGGCTGTCGTCGAAGACCTGCAGAATCGGGCTCATACCAAATGTCCCACCGACGCCGGTCGCCAGCCTGAGGTCCATGTCGCCCTCGCCACCGGCGGAAACGGTCAGCTCCTCGAAGCTCGAGGTCCCGTTCGGAGCCGACAGGGCCCCTTGGGTCGCCACGGATCCCGCCACGTGGAAGTCGAGCTCGGAGGCCTGGGCGGCCGCCGCATCCACCGCGTCCACCGCATACTCCGCGCTCACGGCGTAGGGCAGGGCGGCGATCTTCGCCCTCCCGACGGAGGTCCCGTCGACCTCGATTTCGGACCACAGCTCGGTCCTGGTGCGCACCGCGTTCAGGCACGACTCCGGCAGCGCGACACGAAACCGCCCCGCGGACAGTTCGATGTCCGGGAACTCCGCGGAACAGAGCCGATCGGCCTGGTCGACAGAATCCACGCGCAACCAGATGTTGATGGTCAGCGCCCGAGAACCCTCGATGAGCTGGCCGTCTTCTTCGAGGACGCCGCCATAGTACAACGGGTCCGTCGTCGGGACCCCCGACGCGTCCGCCTGCCCGGCGTTGTATGCCGCAACGCCAAGCCCGGTGACCGTCGCAGCAAGCGCGGCGTTCTTCAGCATGTTCCTCATCGGACGAACCCTCCCGTCGCGCAGACGTCGCCAGAGCACTCCAGACCGCTCACCTCGAAGCCCTGGCTCAGCACGCGGATGTTGCCACCACCACTGAGGGTCGGGCCTCCGGTCACGAACCCGCCTTCGACCAACACGACGCCGGTCGCCGGTCTCGTGGTGCCGTCCATATCGGGCTCGTCGCCGATGTCGGGGGCACCCGCGTCCACCGAAGAGCCCGTGTCCGTGGCGTTCGAATCGCCCCCACCGCCTCCGCAGCCGGCGATCGAGAGATGCAACATGAGCAGCACCGCGGCGCCGTGTCGTGTCGTTGTCATGGAGTTCCTCAATTTCGAGTCGCCGACACGTAGTCGAAGCGAAGCAAGACGTCGCAGATCGCGTCGAGGTTCACGCCCTCTCCCGAGGTCGACGCGAAGATCTGGTTGGGCAGAAAGAGCTCGTAGCTTCCGTAGAGCCCGCGACCGGCGAGCTCCTGGCTGTCGCCGTTGAAGTACGCCTCGTCCTCGAGGTCGACGCGAGAGAGGTCAAAGCGCGCGTCCACAGTGGCCGTCGTGTAGCCATCACCGACGGAGCCGGTCCCCGGGCTCGCGCTTCCCGCGGGGGTTTGGGCGTCGGTGAACAGGTTCACGCCCGGACGGAAGGCGGCTTCCTGCAGCTCAGCGCGACCTTGCGGGCCATCGCCGCACCATCGGCTCTTGAAGGCGTTCTGCTTGCGCAAGAACACCTGCGCCTTGCCCGTCGGATCGGCGCCCGTGACGAGGTCGACGCCCGGCTTGGAGACGATGGACGCGTTGACCGACCACAGCCGCTCCGCACACGACAGCGGGCCAAACAGCTCGAACTCGTCGCCGCTATTACTCAGCGGGTTCGCGGAGAGCTCGAAGTCGAGCACCTGGCCTTGCACGCCGTTGCGGGCGGCGGGCCTGAGCTGGTTGCGGAAGCGGTCGCATCGGTTCGCGTCCGAAATCGAGGCCGAACTCAGATGCTGAATGTCATCTACCATGCTCACGACCACGAGTCCGTTGTTGGGGCTAGAGCCCGCGACCTGGCCGGTGAGCGAGAGCGTGCGGAGTCGCTCGAGCACCTCCCGAAGCTCATCGGGATGACGCGCCGCGAGCACGTTGATCTGCTCGCCCGTGCTGGCCTGGAATTCGTACTCCACTGCGACGACCGCGAGGAACGCGGCGCGGCGCGCGGCGCGCATCGTGCGCGTGAAGGTCTCGATCTTGTCGTCGAGCCAGAAGTCGAAGTCGAGCACGGGCCGGCGCAGCGAGTTCTCGCGGGCGAGCTGGTCTTCGCCCTCCAACCACGCCGCGTTGAGCTCATTCTCCAGGTTCTCGAACTCCGTGTAGGCTCGGGCGAGGTCGTTGACCGCGCGCTGGAGTTCGAGCGACGTCGACCTGAGTCCGATCATGATGGCGTTGGCCTCGTTCAGGCAGACCTCGAGCTCGGTCTCGGCGGCGAGCGCCGCCGCCATCGCCTCGTATTCGCGCTCCGACGCCTCGATCTGACGTTGTGCTTCGATCGATCCAGCCTGACCCGCAAAGGAGAGCAACCCTCCGACGGCAGCCAGACCGCCACTCGCAGAGGAGACCTTCACCTGTGCTTTACCTTTAGCGTTGAAGAGGTCATCGTTCGCCAGAGTCCCAGTGATCACACCACCAGCTGCTGCGACGGTGTCCCATACCGCTTTCTCTTCCTCGAGGGCGTCGAGCGTATCGTTGTGTTGCTCGAGTAAGGACGCCTGCGCATCTGCCCCCGCATTTTGAATGATGCAGCTCCGGGTCGAGTTGAGGAAGAGTTCATACAGCTCGTCCATGCGTGCCCTCGCGATATCGATATCGAGCTTTGCGCTGTCGACGGACAACGCGGCCTCCCCGATTTCGCCTTGAAAGCAATCGTTTCGGTCGTCGGCGGTTGCGCGCGGCTCACTCTCCACGCAGCCGCCGTCGAACCCGTCTACACCATACTCCATGTCGCAGCCAAAGCCAGGAGGGCACTCCCGGACGTCGTCGTCGCCTTTGCCACACCCGCAGACGGGTTGGCCATCGGCTTCAGTTCGGCAGTCGGCGATGCCCCCGGGACCCTCCAGCGCGAACGCAGCTGTCGCCGCTCGGGTGGCGTCGGCGGCGAGCCGACAGCCTGAGTCGTAGTATATGTCTGTGGTGTTCTCGACGAGCTCCTCGAGGTCGGAGTAGCTCATCGACTCCGTGATCGTTGCTGCG
This sequence comes from uncultured Myxococcales bacterium, assembly GCA_913058025.1. GTDB lineage: Bacteria > Myxococcota_A > Bradymonadia > Bradymonadales > Bradymonadaceae > CAJXPN01. The sequence continues at coordinate 15,691 of CAJXPN010000004.1, forward strand.
CTGCTTCCGAGCGATGCGTCCTCGAGAAAACTCACTTCAAACTGCGCACTCCCGCGCCGGTATACGAACTCAAATGGCCTCGAGCGATCGAACTCACTGAAAGCGAAGACATCTGACATGTCTTCGATCCATTCGTCACTATCGTCAAGGCTATAAGGCGTCCCCGAGCGCGGGACATAGAAGTTGTAGATGCGACACAGCTTCTCTCCCACGACGGCCTTGGACCTGGTGTCCTCGCCCACCGCGTTCAACTTCCCCGTGGTCCCGCCCGCGCAGCTCCGGTTTCCGTCTTCGTCGGTGACCAGTTCGCACAGACACTCTTTCTTGACCCAACAGTTCGGATCCTGATCGAACGCATCGTCCGGCCCCAAAATCGTGGCTGGCACCATGTCCGGGTCGCCACACAATGAGGCGACCCGTTCGCCGTACTTCACGTTGATCCCATTGATCCGTCGGACCTGGTCCTGTCGACTGACCTCCGCGATCACCTTGTTCTGCAGATTCTCGACGTACGACGACTGCGCTTCGTCGAGCGCTTCGAGCGCATCGTCGAGCAGATCCTCAGCGACGCCTGGCGCCGCAGAGTCGGGATCGCCGAGCAGGTAGTCCGAGACCGCATAGAAGCGTTCGCTGGCCGAGACCTCCTCGCCGACGCGGTACAGCGGCAGATCAAGCTCGGTGATACCAAGCTCGTTTTGTCCGAGCCGGAGACGCTCGAGCTCTTCGGAGACACGGTTGAACGCGAGTCCGGCCGCGTCGCGGGCGCGTACCCAGTCTGCTTCCCAGGCGCAGGCGTCAGGCGCGCACTTCGCGCGAGCCCGCTCGTACATCGAGTTCGCCAGCGCCAACATCACGAGGTGGCGTCGGTTCGTCTGACGAACCTGTTCTGTGACGCGCGTCCGGGCCGTGACAGGGTCCTCGAGGGGCGGCACGCGGCCGTTACGCGCATCGCGAATGAGGCCGGTCAACAGGTCCGACTGACGCTCCACGAAGCTCGCCATGCTGACGGGCAAGGCGAGCTGCGCTTCGCTGTTGGAGAAGTCACCGCCGGCGACGATCAGCGCGCGGTAGTCAGGCTCGGAGAGGAACTCGGGGGTCGCGACCGACAAGGGCACCGCGACGCGCGGGTGCAGCAGCAGGTCGCCGATCTCCCCGCAAACCGCAACGGCGCGCACCGGATCTTCCACGGCCGCCGCAATCGCCGGGTCGATCGGGGCGAGTTCACTGCTGGTCGCCTGGTTCGCGACGAAGCCACATACGCCCAGTAGTTGCTGAAGCAGGCGATGACCGAGCGCGGTCTGCTTCACCTCTTCGACGTTGTTCGGCGAGACGGCGTCGCCGAGTCCGCGATTTCTGTCGGCCTCGAGCGCCTGGACCGCAGCCGCGACGATGCGATCGGTGTCGACGCAGATCGCATCGGCCGCCGGATCGCCCGACAAATCATCCAGGCACTTGCTCAACCGAGTCGGCTCCCATGACAGGCTCGGTCCATAGAGGCCGACCGTCGGCATCGCGGTGGGCGCGCCGCCGTTCGGGTCGACACACCCGAGATCTCCGGTCGCAGACATCGATGTCTCGGAGTCGGCCAGAGCGATGAGCTCGAGTGAGGCAGACGAGCAGACCAGATTTTCGACCCACGTCGTCCAACCGCGGCACGCCGTGCCGCCGTTCGGGCAGTCGTTCGTGCGCGCGAAGTCCTCGATGAACGTCTCGTACGAAAGCGCGCCGGCGGCGCGAGCAGCGACGTCGTCGACCGTGACCAGCGCGACGTCGGCCTCGGTGGGCAACTCGCAGCCGCCTTCGCTCTCGCAGTCCGCCACGAGCGTGAGTTCAACGTCCCAGGTGAGCTCGATCGCGGCCGCCTGGGTCGTCGCCCCGCGAACCGACATCGGCAGGTTGAAGCCGAGCCCGGTGACGGCGCCCTGGTCCTCTCGCACGCGGACTTCGATGCGGTCCGCGCCATCGGGGGTCTGCACCCAGAGTCCCCCCGTCTCCGGATCGCCAAGCCACGCTCGAGGCGCGATCAGGAGCTGGCTACTCCCGTCGAGCTCGACGAGCTCGGCCGTCGTTCCACCGGCTCCGAACAGCGCATCCGAGCCGTCCGTGAACCGTATGAACCCGTTCGGACTACCGGCGGTCGAGTTCACGACCGCGGTCACCGAGACCTCGACGGGCGTCCGGTACCTCGTCGCGAAGTCGTTGGGCCTGGTGTCGTCGAGCGCGAGCCCGGCGCGCACGAGCGTGGCCGTGCCCTCGTAGATGCCGGACCCGCCGTCGGCCGCGATGAGGGCCTGGGCTCGCGTGGTCGTGTCCACCTGCACGTTCGGATCGACGCCGCGCAGTCCGACGCGCTCGAACTGACGGCCCGCAAAGAGGCGAAGTTCACCTTCGGCGCCGAGCGCGGTCGCCGGCTCTTCGAACGTCCGCACGAAGAGCGTCAGAGGACCGCTCTCCGCCGTGTCGAGCTCGTCGAACGAACACTCCGAGAGCCAGTCGCCGCCGGGCTCGCATCGGATGCCGAATCCTTCGGAGACTGCCGCCCGGAACGGTGCCAGGGCGCCGTCCTGCGAACGCACGATCACGACGCGGTCCGAACCGACCGAGGGAAACGACAGCGTCGTCTCGTTGACGGTCAAGTTACCCACCGGGTCGACCTGAAGCGGTCGACCCCATTCGGGCCGACCGTCGGCCACGCACAAGCCCGTCAAGTTGCACGATTCGCCGTCGACTCCGCACTCGTCGTCCGAGGTGCAATCGGCCGCGCAGACACCTGCCCTGCAATACGAACCGCATGGACAGTTGTCGTCCTTGAAGCACTCCGGGGCGGCATCCAACGCGGCGAGGTCGCGCTCGCACGAGCCTCCCGACGCGGTGGGTGGGGGTTCCTCTTCGTTGCCGCCGCCGCACGCGGTGCTCGAGCTCAGTGTCAGCAAGGCGATGGCGAACAGGTACTTCGTGGGTTTCATCGCTCTTCCTGTCGACAGTTCACGACTTTGCCAACGATCGCGCCGGGTGGGCCGGCGATGGTTGGGACGGTGATGTGTTGTGTGGTTGCGGGGTCCAATGAGACGACGCTCGCGCCCGACGTGCAGAACACCGCGGCCGACCATCCATCGATTGGCGAGTCGACGACCCCGGCGGCGCCCATCTCGATGGTGACATCGAGGAGGCTGAGTCCGCCCGTAGAGTCCGTGAGCCAGACGCCGTAGTTGTTGGGATGGCGACCGTAGTCAGGGTCTTCGAAGGTCGGGTCGTCGAGCGCTCCATCCGGCACGTCGCTCGTCTCGATGGCGATGTGTTCGAGCGCCGTGGGTAGCGTCAGGTTCTTCACCACCACGGCGACGAAGGAGGGTTCGTCGGCCACGTCGTTCACGACACCGATGATGCGCGGCCGCTGCGAGGGGTCCGGCGCGAAGTCCGCATCGAAGCCGCCAAGCAAGGAGATGTCGTTGAAGACCTGCAACGGCAACATGTCGCCTTGCGCGTCGATGGGGTTGAGCACCCCCGACCCTGCGATGACGATGATCGACGCGTTTCGACTACCCGCCGCGCTCAGCGCGCTCGCGTAGTCGGTGAACGGGTTGTCGGGCGAGCCATCCGGAATCGGTCCGCTCGGTGGCTCCGAGCCCTCCATGTCGCCGCCGTCCGTGTTCTCGGGCGCAGCCTCCGAATCCAGATACACGAACGTGTTGCTCGTACCGCGCGCCCCATCCGTAACCTTCGGGCATGCCGCGGCGTTTCGGTCGACCGTCGGGATCGCTGGATCGACACAGGAGCGCGCGGCGCCGTCACCACAGCTCAGGTATCCGAGGTCGCACGTCCCGCACGGCTCGTTCACCGGGGGTGGTGGAACGCACATGTTCGCGAAGCTCGTGTGGCCCAGAGCGTCCCTGGTCGGCGATGGATCGCATCGGCTCGCTCCACACGCGTCGAATCCGCAGCGGCGCAGGTCCTCGGTCGAGCAGCTCGTTCCCGGTGGGCAACCACACGCCAAGCCCTCGCACTGTACGGCCGCGTAGGTACAGACACTGTCTTCACAGCCGACGAGGTCACGGCACGGGAGCGCGGGGCAGTCGTCGTCGACCTCACAGTTGGCGCATGGCCCGCAGTCGAGCGTTCCTCCGCACCCATCATCCACGTCGCCACAGAGCGCCGTGTCGTCCTCACAAGAGACCGGACTGCACAACACGTTGACCACGCCGGGCGTCGTGGTGCCAGCGTCCGGCTCGTCTACGTTTGCGGGGTTCTGGTCGCCACCGCAGCCCCCAAGGCACACCAAAAGCGTGGCAAGAGCGAGATGAAGTCTTGTTGCGGGTTGCATTTTCATGCCTTGGGCCCTGAATCAGTCATATGTCGAATGTACATGTGCACCATGCGTGTCCGGTTAAGGCCCGAAGTGTCTGAGATCGCTTGATAAAGAATGCCGTGCCGAGGTAGTCAGAGGTTACCACACACCCTGAGATCTCAGACACGGACATTCACCATGGATGATAACGAGTTAGCCCGCGTTGTCACGCGCCTCTTGCCCGCCAACCTCATCGAACGCCTTGCCCAGAAGCATGGCCTCTTCAAGCGCCAACGCGTCGTTCACATCGTCCCATTGGTCTGGTGCCTCGTGCTCGCCACCTTGGCCACGCCCAACGAATCGATGAGCCAGTGGCACCGCTTCCTCCTCACCGTCACCCGATGGCGTCTCAAGGCCCGCTCCAGCTTCTACGACCGCCTCTCGCCCCAGCTTT
>CAJXPN010000005.1 GCA_913058025.1 uncultured Myxococcales bacterium
CACGAGCACTGCGAGGTCGTCGCCGTCGCACGCGACTCCGCGCTCAAGGGCGCCCACGTCGGCGGGCGCGACGCCGCGCTCGGCGCCTTCTCGATGCTCGTCCGCCAGGGCGGCGAGGAGCGCTACGAGCACGCCGACCTCGTCTTCGACACCACCGGCTCCTACCGCTCGCCCAACGCGCTCGGCCCCGGCGGCCTCCCCGCGCTCGGCGAGTCCCGGTCCGACGCGCTCATCGAGCGCTACGTCCCCGACATCGAGGGCGCCGACCGTGAACTCTACGCTGGCCAGCGCGTCCTCGTCGTCGGCGCGGGCTACTCCGCGGTCACCTCGCTCAAGCTCCTGCACGCCCTCAAGGCCGACGCGCCGTCGACGCGCATAAGCTGGCTGCTCCTGGGCGACTCCGACCCCTACGAGGTCCTCCCCGACGACACGCTACCCCAGCGCGCCGCGCTCGCCGCGTTCGGCAACGCCGCCGCCTCGGGCTCCGTCGACGGGATCACGCCTCTGCGCTCCTCACGCGTCGAGGCGCTGCGCGCGGGCGATGACGGCTCCCTCGAGGTCACCATCACCCGCGCCGGCTCCACCCAGCGCTTCTCAGTCGACCGCGTCGTCTCCAACGTCGGCTACAAGCCCGACCTCGAGCTCGCTCGAGAGCTCCAGGTCCACCTCTGCTACGCCTCCGAAGGACCCATGAAGCTCGCCGCCTCGCTCATGGCCGCTGGCGGCGGCGGCGACTGCCTCGCCCAGACCAGCGCAGGCGTCGACACGCTCCTGAACCCCGAGCGCGACTTCTTCGTCCTCGGCGCCAAGTCCTACGGGCGCAACTCCGCGTTCCTGCTCAAGCTCGGCTTCGAGCAGGCCGCCTCGGTCCTCGACCTGGTCGACGCCCGCTGACCGCGCTGGACCCGGCGTCTCAGTGTGCGTAACCTCCGCGCAGCGAGGTCACAGTGTGTGGCCGTAACATACTGTACTCCTTGGGGTCCTGACGTGCCGCGAATCCACCGAATTCCCTCAGCTCGCGTCGCGCTCATCGTCGCGCTCATGCCGTTCGGCGCCTGCAACTGCGAGGATCGGCTCTACGACGCGTGGGACCTCGAGGAGCCCGAAGACGGCCAGGACGTCGGCCTGGACATCGGCCTGGACATCGGCCTGGACGTCGGCCTGGACGCCACCCCTGACGCCGAACCAGACGTCGCCCCGGACGCCGAGCTCGACGTCCCCCCCGACATGGAGCCCGACGCGCCCGACCTCCCGGAGACCCCGCAGGTCGTCCTCGAGGTCACCGCCGAGCAGGCCCTCAACGAGCGCAGCTCCCTGTCGGTCGGCGAGGACGGCACCATCTGGCTCGGCTTCCACCGCTGCGACGACGCGTTCTGCTCCGAGGAGTTCACCTACCTCTCCGTCGCCTCGAGCCCCCGCGGATCGGGCGGCTGGACCATCGAGGACGTCGCCGTCCAGAACACCACGTTCGGCCTCGACGTCTACGAGAACACGCCCTATCTGGCCTACCTCGACGTGCGCAACGGCGAGTTCCGCACCGCCCTACGCGAGCGCCAGGACCGCTGGGACGTCCGCACGCTGGAGGTCGAGTTCACCGGCCGCTTCGACGGCCTCGACCTCACCCACGACGACACCCGCCTCTACGTCACCTTCGCGGGCGACTCCTCCACCGAGATCGATCTCTTCGCCGCCGACATGACCTCGGCCAGCCCACGCTGGTTCAAGCTGCGCACGCTCGAGGTACCCATCGGCGCCTCCGCCGCGCTCGAGCGCGGCCTCCAGGCCGACGGCGACGGCAACCTCTTCCTCGTCCACCGCGACGGGCGCACCGGCCCCTACGGCGTCGCCCGCTTCAAGCTCGAGGACAACCTCTGGGACCGCATCGGCTACCTGACCTCCTCCCAGATCGTGGCGTCCTCCATGGTCGCGCGCGACGGAGGCGACGTCTGTATCTCCTCCCAGTTCGGCTCGCTCCTCTTCTTCTCTTGCGGCCCGGTCAATGACCTGGAGCGTGAGCGCGAGCCCTTCGACGAGCAGATCAGCGGCTACTCGTCGATGATCGAGGCGGTCGACGGCTCGCTCGTCATCGCCTTCAACAACCAGGACAACACCCAGCTCAACATGGCCCGCCGCCTGGACGACGGCAACTGGACCGTCGACGTCCTCTTCGACGGCCCCTCGTACGGCGTCTCCACCGCCATCGACCCCATCAACAGCGACCTGCTCGTCTCCTACTACACCTGCCGGTTCGACACCGGCGAGCAGCGCTGCACGCTCGAGTTCCTGCGCCGACGCATCAACCGTTGAGGGCGTGAACGGGCGAGCCCCTGGAGAGGTGCCCGCCCGCTCACCAAGTGCTCAGACGGTGGCCTCCCTCGGGACGACCAGGAAGCTGAGCAGCGGCGCGCGCTTACGGTGAATCGCCGCGGCGACCTCCGCGCGCAGCCGCGGCGCGAGCGCCTCAAGCCTGTGCGCCAACTCGATCAGATCCGCGCCCTCCTCGAGCGCGCCCGCGGACGGGTAGACGGTCACGCGCAGGTGCGCGCCGTCCGGGTTCGGGTCCACGCTGTGGACGACCACGTCCGGCAACCCCTCTCCCACGCACTCGGCGAGCGCGAGCATGACCTCTCGCTCGACCTGCGCGCACAGCTGCGCGCGCTTCTTGAAGGCGACGCGTCGCCGCGACCGCCGGTGGGCCTTCGCCCCGAGCTCGCGCTCGGGCGGGACCCCGTCATCCTCGTAGACCACTGCGCACAGCCGCTCCAACGCGGCCTCACTCTCGTTCTTCATGTAACTGGACTCCAGACACGCGCGACCCGACCTCGACCATGGCGAGCGTCGGCTGCCGCACGACATGACATGAGGCGAACCCCAACGTGGGAGTTCGCCGCGATCTCGTCGTGAACTACGCGCGAGGCTCGGCCGCGTGGCGGCCGTCATCTCGCGCGCTTCATCGAGTGCGTGATGTCATCTGGAGTTTCATGATCGTGCTCCGATCTCGCGCGGGTGTACGTCATCCGTGGACGTGAGCGCTGCGCGCGGCTAGGTTCGTGGGGTAGCAACCGACAGGGAGCGCGCTTTTATTCTCGGCAAGGATGTCCGAGGTGGCGCGCTGTTCCCTTTTAGAGACCCTCGATTCGACAAGATCAGGAGTGAGCATGCTCGTCGTCGACCTCATTCGCGCCAAGCGCAGCGGCCAGCCCGTCGACCCCAACGACCTGCGCGAGCTCGTCGCCGCCTACACCCGCGACGAGGTCCCCGATTATCAGATGTCGGCCTTCCTGATGGCCGTCGTCTTTCAGGGGATGCGCCCCGAAGAGCTCGCGGCTTGGACCGACGCGATGCTCCACTCGGGCCAGGTCCTCGACCTCTCCGAGATCGACGGCCCCAAGGTCGACAAGCACTCGACGGGTGGTGTCGGCGACAAGGTCTCGCTGATCCTCGCGCCGCTCGCCGTCGCCGTGGGCATCAAGGTCCCGATGATCTCGGGCCGCGGCCTCGGCCACACCGGCGGCACGCTCGACAAGCTGGAGTCCATCCCCGGCTTCGACGTCAGCGTCTCGACCGCCGAGTTCCGCCGCCTCGTCTCCGAGAACGGCGCCGGGCTGATCGGCCAGACCGGCGAGGTCGCCCCCGCCGACAAGCGCATCTACGCGCTGCGTGACGTCACCGCGACCGTCGAGTGCATCCCGCTCATCGCGTCCTCGATCATGTCGAAGAAGCTCGCCGAGGGGATCGACGCGCTCGTGCTCGACGTCAAGGTCGGCAACGGCGCGTTCATGAAGAACATCGAAGACGCCCGCGTCCTCGCGCGCACGATGATCGAGATCGGCGCGCGCATGAAGTGCCCCGTCACCGCGCTGCTCACCGACATGAGCCAGCCGCTGGGCTTCGAGGTCGGCAACGCCAACGAGGTCGTCGAGTCGATCGCCACGCTCAAGGGCGAGGGGCCGGCGGATCTCGAGGACCTCACGGTGGACCTCGTCGCCGAGATGATGGAGCTCGCGGGCCTGGAGTCCGACCGCGCCGTCGCCGACGCTCGCCTCCGCGCCGCGCTGCGCGATGGCTCCGCGCTCGCGCACTTCGGGCGCATGATCGAGGCGCAGGGCGGCGACCCGCGCGTCCTCGACGACCCGAGCCTGCTCCCCCAGGCCCCCCACCACGTCGAGCTCGTCGCCTCCGCGGACGGCTTCGTCACCGGCTTCGCGACCACCGAGATCGGCCAGGCAGGCCTGGAGCTTGGCGCCGGGCGCAAGAAGAAGGAAGACGACGTCGACCACGCCGTCGGCATCACGTTCCACAAGAAGCGCGGCGACTCGGTGACCCGCGGCGAGCCGCTCGCCACGATCCACTACCGCGACGAGGCTGCCATGGCCTCGTGCCGCGCTCGCCTCGAGTCTGCGATCCACCTCGGAGACGCCGCCCCGAGCAGCGTCCCGCTCGTGCTCGAGCGCGTGGTCTGAACGCCCCACCGGAGACACTGGGACGGGACTTCGAGACCGCACATGTGTGACACGGTGTCACACATGTGCGTCATCGCGCTGACAGCGTGTCATGAAACACGCAGGAACACTCGGCCATGCGGCGCATGACCTGACCGTGGAATGCCTCTTGCAATGTAATGGGCCCATGCACGGAGCGCGACACGTCGTCCCGGCGCACTGCTCGTAAGATGGTGGGCACGGTGGACGCGGCGTCCGGAAGTTTGAGGAGTATATGATGAGAGACATTCGACACATGATCATGGCGTTTCACGAGGACGAGGAGGCGGCCGTCGCGACGGAGTATCTGATCCTCCTCGTGTTGATCGCCTGCGTCTCGATGGTGGCCGCCGGCATCTTCAAGCGCACGACCAAGCTGAAGATGAAAGAAGGGAACGACGCGGTCAGCAACGACTCGCAGTTCGGGCTGATTGGAGAGTGGGAATGATGAAGAATCGGGGTAATACGACGATCCAGGGCGCGAACGCGCCGTGGATCGTCGCGCTCAAGGGGGCCGGTCACGTCATCGGCGTCGCGGCGCTGTTCATGGTCGGCCTCTGGGTGCAGTTCCAGGGGGTCCCCTCGGAGGTGTTGGAGTCGGCGATTCGCCACGACTTCGACCTCGTCGGGCACAACCGGATGCAGCTCCTGACGCACCTGGCGCTCAGCGCGCTGGTGTGGGCCTCCATGGTGTTCGCCTACACGATCGCGACCCGCCAGCGTGGCGCGCGTGTCGTCCGCGCCGCCAGGGCGCGGCGCGGCTCGGTCATGGTCGAGACGCTCATCGCGGTCCCGGTCTTCCTGACGCTGCTCTTCGGGCTCATCCAGCTCACGCTCAACAACACGGCCGCGATCATGACGAGCCTGGCCGCCTTCGAGGCGGGCCGCTCCGCGGCGATCTGGGAGGCAGAGTCGAAGGCACCCAGTTCGCGCATCACGGGCGCCAGCCGGACCAGCATGGACGACGTCACCGAGCGCGCCCGGATGTCCGCGGCCACGGTGATGGCGTCGGTCGCCTCGTCGTCCTTCTCCGACGGCTGCAGCACCTCGACCGCCTTCTCCGCGAAGATGACCGCCATGACCTCGGCAGGCAACCTCGCCGGCATCGTCATCCCGACCTCCGGCGCGCTCGGACACGTCGGCACCATCAACGCGTTGACCTCTGAGAAGTCGCTGGCCAAGGCCTTCGACGACAACCGCTTCGAGTTCCGCGGCCCCCTCAAGATGATCACCGCCTACTGCAACACGACCGCAGAGGTGACCACCGAGGGCCCACGCGTCCGCACCGTGATCACCTACGACCACAAGCTCATCGTCCCCATGATGGGGCGCATCTTCATGAGCAAGATGAAGACGCTGCAGTACTACTCGACCATCCGACGCACGTTCGTGACCGCGCAGATCATGGCGCCCAACCCGGCGCCGCCTCAGTCGCTGCTGTCGCTGATTCACACGAACCCATTCGAGGGCTGGTAAGCCTTCAAGGAGAGCGGACGTATGAATGGGATCATGATGAAACTTCGCGAACGCATCGTCGTCGCGCACAAGGACGAGGGCGGCGCGATCGTCATCCTCGCGCTCGCTGGCGTCCTCATCGTCTTCATGACGTTCCTCGCCATGTACGACGCGGGTGAGAGCGCCCGGGAGAAGACGGAGGTCCAGATCGGCTCGGACATGGCCGCGCTCTCGCACGCCACCGTCAAGGCCCGCTCGATGAACATGATCGCGTACGCGAACGTGACCAAGCGTGTCTTCTACGGCTACTCCACGATCTACACGGCTGCTTACCTCGCGCTCGTGGAGGCCACTGCCTACTACCTCTTCAAGGCCGTCGAGCAGGCGGGCAAGGCCGTCAAGAACATCAAGTTGTGTCTGGCCACCGTCGGCCTCGCCTGTCCAGTCACGCTACCACTGGCGGTGGCCCACGCCGTTTCCGCCATCGACCACCTGATCACCGGCCTCAAGGGGCTCCTCCAGGTCATCCAGGAGACGACGGAGGGCCTGATGGCGTCGAACTTCAACCGGCTCTACGGGCTGGGGAGTGGTGGCGTGCAGCATGGTCGCTCGATCAAGGAGGTCGCCGCGCTCGACACCTACCAGACCTACCTCAAGGGCCTCGCGCCCTGGTGGGGCTGGGGTGAGGCGGTCACGCGCGGCATGCGCAACGGCGCCACGCTCGTGGGCACCTGGCCTGCACCCGCGGGCAGCTTCACCCGCGTGCGCAACAAGACGAACTTCATCTTCAGCGGCATCAACGCTCTGGGGCTCGGCTCCATCTCGTCGCCCTGGACCACCGACGAGGACGGCCTCCCCATCGAGAAGCCGCCCGAGATCATCGGCCTCGGCGCGTTCCTCGGCGGCGCGACCTCCAAGTTCGCCGGGCACGTCGGCATGTGCATCGGCACGCTCACCTCGCCCGAGTTCTGGGGGGTCCAGTACTACTGGGACCACTGGCGCAAGTCCGAGGGTTACTGGGACGACACCCACCGCCCCGGCGCGCCCGTCGCGGGCTACAGCCAGAGCCCCAGGAACATGGTCACCGGCCTCGAGCTCTTGCAACTCCCCATCGGCTGCGTCATGGCGTCCGCGACCATGGGCACCGCGGCCATCCCCTATGAGATCAAGATCTCCAACTCTCAGGCTCCCGGCGCCGCCTCCGCGAGCGACGGCTGGTGGAAGGCCACCTCGAACATCTCGATCGGCTACAAGAAGGGCGACGGTCGCCTGTCCGAGGGTTCGGGTCGCCGCAAGAAGTACGACTACATGAAGCAGGAGTACGGCCTCTCGGCCAACGGCCTCGCGTTCAAGAACGGCGGCTACTGGTCGATCTCCAGGGCCGAGATGGTCTACGCGCCCGGCCTCGTCGGCGGGCTCGCCAACAGCCTCCTCGGTGGAGTCAACAGCGTGGGCAACGGCGCCAGCGGCATGACCAGCCGCTTCCTCAACGTCCTCAACGAGCCTTCCACCTGGGAGCCCCAGTGGACCTCGAAGATGCGCCCGGTGAACATGCCTGGTGAGGAGCTCGCCGACATGTCCGCCATCGTTTTCGACTCCCTCCCTTACATGGTCCTGGGCGCACCGCTCGCCGTCGCCTACAACGACGGCGGCAGCTTCGGCTCGTTCCAGACCCCCTCGATCAGCTCGATCACCAACACCGCGCAGGAGTTCCTCATGGACGCCTTCTTCCTCTGGCGCGCGAGCAAGGGCTTCAGCAAGTCTCGCCTCAATAGTGGAGGGATGGATAAATGAGCACGACACAGGAACAGACCATGAGCCAGACGAACGACACGCGCTTCCCCGCGATGCTGCGCGCCCTACACCGCGACCAGGCCGGCTCCACGTTGACCGAGCTCGTCATCGTCCTCCCGATCTTCGTCTTCATGTTCTCCGGGATCCTGCGTGTCTACAAGCACGAGGACCTGAGCGTCCAGGCGTACGCCACGAGCTACGCCCAGGCGATGGATCAGCACTCGAGCCTCCAGAAGGCCTTCGTCCCCGACTGGTCGATCAGCCCGGTCACCGGCGCCGCCAACGCGGGGCTGTGGCACAGCGGCGCGCACGGAGGCTTCGACCTCGCAGCCGACGTCGCCGTCGACGCCCCCATCGGCCTCGGCCACATGACCGAGATGCGCACCAAGCTCCTTGCCGCGGGCTCCGAGTCCGAAGTCACGAATGACGCCCAGCTCGAGCCCGCCAAGCTCTTCCTGTCGGTCCAGGCCATGGCCAACGAGTACATGCCCGAGGCGACCCGCAGCAAGTTCGGCCACGGCGCCGACCACACCGGCTTCACCAACGCGCTCATGAACGACAGGCTCGACCTCGGCGCCGTCGGCAGCTTCGACGGCGGCAGCCCTGGCGCCGCGCTCAACAGCCTCATGGACATCGCCGGCGCGCGCCCCGCGCTCGCCGCGGGCATGCGCTACGGGATCACGCGCGGCAAGGTCGACATGACGCATGAGCCCTGGCTCGGCCGCGAGTTCAAGACCCAGACCGCCACGCATGGCGCCGCGCCTCCCCGCCCGACCTCTCGCTTCATCACCTTCGGCGTCGTCCGCATGACGCTCGCGGGCAACGAGGCCTACGACAACGACATCCTCGCCTTCGAGAACCGCTTCAACACCAGCTCGGGCAGCGAGGAGTCGGTCGCCAGCGACTGCGTCGACTCGATGAGCGGCGAGAGCATCGACGAATCGAGCGTCCTGGATAAGCTCGACATGATGAGCGACCTGAGCGGTGGCGGCGGTTGCGCGGGCTCGACGAGCAACGCGGGCAGCTTCTTCGACTTCTTCACCAACATCATGAGCAACGCAGCCGACACCATCGGCGGCCCGGTCCCCACGAACACGACCTCTGGGAACAACCCCCAGAAGCCGATCTACTGAGCCAGGACGAGGAACGAACCATGAAAAAGCTCATCATCACCGTCGCCAAGTTCGGGCTCAGCGGAGCGCTCATCTGCGGGATCGCCGCGATCTTCCTCGTCGCCGACGAGCGCGGCTCGGTCTCCGACGCCGAAGCCGACATCGCCACGAACGTCCCGGTCAAGCACATCGCCGGCCACGACTTCACCGAGGTCGTCGCCAAGACCGGCATGCGCCCGCGCCCCTACGAGGTCAACGGCAACGAGGTCTACTTCGCCGTCGGCTACACCGACGAGGGGCCCGACGAGATCCTGCGCGCCTACCAGAAGAAGTTCGTCGCCTCGGGCATCAACGCCCAGGAGTTCAACACGATCCCCGACGCGAAGTTCGAGCGCACGATGCAGGACCTCATGTCGATCAAGGACGCGCGCAGCCTCGAGGACCTCCAGAAGTTCGACATGGACGAGTACGAGCAGGCCTACAACCTCGCGATGCTCAACGGCGGCGTGGTGCCCATCTCGCAGCGGCCCGGCTACGTGGCCATGGGCGGGATGGTCTCGAAGGACGAGTCCGAGAAGCTCGAGGACGTCTTCGGGGGCTGGGACGCGGCGCAGAACCCCGAGGCCCAGCTTGGCGGGTTCATGGACGGGTTCCGCTTCATCGACGCCCAGAAGGTCGGCGAGAAGCGCACGCGCGTGACGAGCGTCTGGTCCAGGGACAAGTTCGACTTCGACAAGATGAACGACCCGAACCAGAAGGGCGTCGCGCCCGTGACCTCGACCCCGGCGTGCAAGGGTTGCACGGTGGGCACCCAGATGAAGAGCCTGGACCCGAAGGAGCGCTTTCGGATGTCGAACATGTACACCTCCAGCAGCATCGAGCAGACGCGCGCGTTCTACGACGTCGCGATGCGAAATCGCGGTTGGGAGGTCGGCGAGTCCAGTGAGGCGGTTCGTTACGTCAAGCGCGAGCTCGGCGTGCTCGAGGGGCTCGACGTGATGAGCTTCACCAAGGGCGGGATGGAGTCGACGATCACGATCTTCCCGGAGGCGGGCGGTGGGCAGACGCAGGTCGCGGTCGTCGAGTCTTTCTGAGGCCGAACAGCGCGTTTGGACCGCGTTCGTTGATCCGCGTTTAATGTAACTGCGCTGTTTTATTTGTTGTTTTTCACGTATGCTATCTTCATCAAGAACGTGTGAACGGGTACACCCAGGAGGGTGACGATGATGTCTAGAGTTCGAGAGATGTGCGTGGCCTTCCACGAGGACGAGGGGGCGGTCGTGGCGACGGAGTATCTGTTGCTGTTGATCCTCATCGCGTGCATGGGCATGGCCGCCGCGATCCAGTTCGGCAGGACGTCTCAGACCAAGTTCGGTGAGACGGGAGTCGCGCTCGGCAACAACCAAGAGTTCGGCTTGCCTCAATCCAATTGAGAGCCCACGAGGACGACGATGCGAGAACGATACGGAGCAGGAGCGAAGAGGCCTTGGTGGAGCATGATGCTCGCAGGGGGTGGCCACGTCATCGGCGTGGGGGCGCTGGCGCTCGTGAGCCTTTGGTGGCAGCTGCGCGACATCTCCCCAGGGGTCATATCGTGGGCGTCCCAGCGTGGGTACAGCTTCACCGACTCGAACTCGACGGAGCTCGGCGCCCACCTCGCCCTGTGCGCGTTGGTCTGGGTGTCGGGCTGCGCGGCCTGGACGTACGGGGTCAAGCGCCGCAAGGTCAGCCGGGTCAGGCTGGCGCGCGCGCGCCGCGGCTCGGTGATGTTGGAGGCGCTGATCGCGATCCCGGTCTTCCTCGTGCTGATGTGCGGCCTGGTCCAGATGACGCTGCTCAACATCGCGGCCATCATGACCGACGTCGCGGCCATCCAGGCCGGGCGCACCGCGTACGTCTGGCACGGTGAGATCGGCCTGCCCGTCGCGCGCTCCTCGGGCTACGGCGTCCCCAGCCGGGACGCCGTCGTCGAGCGCGCGCGCACCGTCGCGACGGGTGTTCTGGCGTCGGTGGCGCCTGGGACGAACTCGGACTGGTGCGCCTCGAGCAGCACGTTCAACCAGTACATGACCGGCATGAACAACGGGATGAGCATCAACGGCGCCACGCTCGGCGTGAACTTGAGCGCCGACAACGGCCTCATCCGCATAAACAGCCTGCTCAACTCGGGCGGCCTCAGAGACAGGAACATGGCCGACGCGTTCGACTCGGGCAACTTCGACTTCCGGGCCGCGCTCAAGCTCGCGACGGCGTACTGCAACACCACGGTGACCTACGAGGTCGCTGGCGACGTGCTCAAGACCACCGTCTCGTACAAGCACAAGCTCACCATCCCCATCACCGGCTTCGCGTTCTCCAACGTGGCCGCCGAGGGGCCCTTCTTCAATCGCAAGATGTACACCAAGATCGACCGCACGTACGTCCTGCCTGCGCCGGGCGTCACGCCCAACCCGTACACACCCGTCTCGTTGATGTCAGGCATCCTTGACCTCAACCCCTTCGGTTGAATCACTAGGAGTTCAGTCATGTTCGAGGCAATTCTTCAGCGGCTGAGAGGCCGGGCCGGCGCGCTGCATCGCGACGAGGGCGGGGCGATCCTGCTCCTCGCGCTCGCGGGCGCGCTCATCATCATGATGACCGCGATGGTGATGTACGACGCGGGTGAGAGCGCCCGCGAGAAGGTCGAGGTGCAGACGGGCACGGACACCGCGGCGCTGTCGCACGCGGTGGTCAGGGCGCGCTCGATGAACATGATCGCCTACGCCAACACGGCCAAGCGGATCATGTACGGGTACAACGTCATCTACACGGCGGGGTACCTCGGGCTGGTGGCGGCGACGGCGGCGTACTACGCCATCTCGGCCGCCGAGTACGCCGCGATCGGTTCGGCGTGTCTGGTCGGCATCTGCCCAATATGCGCGCCAGAACCAACATGCGCCGCGAGCCACGCGACGACCGGTACCTTCGCCCTCGTCAAAGCGATCAAGGGGACGATCCAGATCGTGATGGAGACCATAGAGGCGTCGATGAACAACGGCCCTGCGTTGATGGGGTTGGGTTTTGGCGGGGACACATGGCGCTCGGTCAAGGAGATGGCGGCGCTGGATTTCTATCAGGAGTACACCTACAAGGTCACCCCGTGGTGGGGATGGGGTGAGGCGACGACGAGGGGGATGCGCAACAAGGCCAACCTCGTGGGCACCTGGCCTCCGCCCCCTGGGGACGGTACGCGAGTGCGCGCGGTCTTCCAGACCATCGCGAGCCTGATGTCGTCCTTCGGCGTGAACTTGAGCGACCCGACGACCCAGCGCGTGGCGAGCCTGCCCGTCGAGCGTGAGCCTGGCTTGCCGCTGCTCGCAGGCCTGGCGGGTCACATGAACATGTGCTTCCAGACCTTGACCGCGGCGGACTTCTGGATTTACCAGTTCTGGTACCAGCACCACAGAGCGAGTGAGGGTTACTGGAACGACAACACGGGCTCCAACCGTGGTCCGTTCCACCCGTTCGGGCTCCCGTTCGGCAACGGCCGAAACCCGTCCCCGAAGTCGCTGGTGACAGCCTTCGAGTTGGCCTCGCTGCCCATCGGATGCCTCATCGCCGCGGCGACGTTCGGCAAGTCCGGGATCCCGTTCGAGATCGCCCTGGACAAGTCCCAGGTCGTCCCGGGTTCGGAGGCCGAGGCGGACTGGGTCTTCGCGACGTCGAACTACGCGTTCGGGTACAAGCCTGGTAACGGCCGCTTCGACGACGAGGGCAAGCGCAAGAAGCTCGGCTTCATGAGTCAGGAGTACGGGATGGTAGGAGGGGGGATGCGCTCCTGGTTCTACAAGAACGACGGGTACTGGGCGGTGTCTCGCGCAGAGATCGTCTACGGGACGGAGGCCACCGGTGGCGGCCTGTCACCGAGCGGGTCGACCAACTCGGGGGCGTTCTCGAGCTGGGGCAACCTCGTCTCGGGTTTCATGAACGCTCCCGACCTCTGGTCGCCCAAATACACTGCGCGACTGCGCCCGGTGAACCTGAGCGGTGAGACGATCGAAGACATGAACTCCATGGTGCTCGAGACGGTGCCTTACATGGCGCTCGCCATCCCCCTCTCCGTGGCGTACGGGGACGGTGGTGACATCGGAAACATCGACTTCGGTGGGGCGCTCTCCGGGGCGGCCGGGAGCATCCAGGCGTTCGCCCTGGACGTCGCCTTCTTCTGGCGAGCTGGTCGAGGCTTCTCGAAGGAACGTATGGCTGCTGGAGGTATGCCGAAATGATTGAAGACACCAACGATTCGAACCTGATGGCGCCCCGTGGCGTCGTGCGAAGCCTCCACGAGGACATGGGGGGGACGGCGATGACCGAGCTCGTCATCGTCCTGCCGATCTTCGTCTTCATGTTCTCGGCCATCTTGCAGTTGTACAAGGCTGAGGAGCTCGTCGTGCAGGGGAGGGGGTCCTCGTTCGCCATCGCGCTCCAGGACTTCAACAGCATCCAGAAGGCGGTGAACCCGATCGACGACAACATCAGCCCGAGCATCGCCTTCGCGACGAGCGGGGCGTGGCACCTGAGCACCTCGGGTGGGGCCACGACGCGTGACTTCATCGCCGACGGCGTCTACGACACGCTGCCGTTCACACCGGTCATTGGTGGCGGCACGCTCTCGGAGCAGTATAGCCGGATGGTCATCCCTGGGGTGAACTCGGCCCAGGATGTCGCGGGCGACGTCGAGCTCGAGCCGGAGTTCCTCTACAGGGACATCGGAACGCTCGTCTCGAACGCCCCCGTGGAGGCCGACGGCGTCGGCACCGCAGCGGGCGCGGCCTACGCCCCGGACCTGTTGGGCGACTCGGCCTCGTTCGGCGCGAGCTTCAGCGGCGGCCCCATGAGCTTCGTCAACGGCGCCATCAGCACGATCGGCGCGCGCCCGGCCATCGCCGCGGGCATCCGCTACGGCATCGCCAAGGGCAAGTTCGACCAGGAGTCCGAGCCGTTCCTGGGGAGGACGCTGCGGGTTCAGTCGGCGAGCCACATCATCGCGCCCCCCAGGCCGACGTCGAAGTGGCTCGGCCGCGGGATCATCCACGCCTACCTGGCCTCGAGCCAGTGGGAGAACTACAACAAGACGATCCCCAAGTTCGCGATGAGCCCGGATCTGAGCAACCCCACGCCCGAGGCGGACACGGCGAACCGATGCAAGGACTTCGTCGACGGGCTCAACACGAGCGGGAGCATGTCCAGGGACGAGGCTCGGGACCTCCAGAACTCGATCAACAACAACCCGGACTGTCAGAGCGCGCGGTCGGGCTCTGGCGGGTTCATCAGTGGCCTGAAGAACCTCTTCGAGAACGGCATGGAGCTCTTCGAGGGGGCGGAGTCCATGGCTCCGAGACCCCCCGAGAGCACGTGGCAGATCCCGAACTGATCGCCTCGGTCGTCGAGGGTCGAGAGTCGAGTAGAAGAGACGCGGGTGCGCCCAGCACCAGCACGTAAGGATGGAGGAAGCGATGCAACGAGAGCGAATCAACAGGTCACTGGAGGCGGCGAGGGCGATCTCGAAGCTGGCTCTGAGCGGCGCGCTCATCTGCGCCGTCGGTTGGAGCATGCTCGTCCTCGACGAGACGGGCCAGGTCCCCGAGTCCGAGGCCGACGTCGTGACGAGCGTCCCCAAGCGCGCCATCGTCGGTGAGAACTTCACCGAGGTCATGGTGAACAGCGGCTTGACCCCGAAACCTTACGAGTTCAACGGGAACAACGTCTTCTTCGCCGTCGGCTACACCGACCGTTCGCCGATGGAGTTGCTCGACAAGTACCAGCAGAACTTCGTGGACTCGGGCGTGAACGTCCAAAAGTTCATGGAGGTCCCCGAGTCCAGGTACACGAAGTCGCTCAACGACTACAAGGAAGGCAACGTTGGCGAGGTGGACGACTACGAGCGCATGTACAACGCCGTCCTCGTCAACGGCGGGGTCGTCCCCGTGGCGGTCACCGAGAACCAGGTCACCATGGGCGGGCTGGTGGCCAAGGGCTCGAAGCACGGCCGGACCAACGAGCTGTTCCCGGAGTGGGAGCTCGGCGGGGACATCGACCTCGGGGAGATGATGCAGGGCTTCCGCTTCATCGAGGCCAAGAAGGTGCGCAAGGGCGGCAAGACGCGCGTCACGAGCGTCTGGGCCGACGACGACTTCAGCTTCGACAAGATGAACAACCCGGCCAAGGAGGGGCTCTCCTCGGTGGTGGAGGCGCCTGCGTGCGTGGGTTGTGAGATCGGCTCGCAGATGAAGAGCCTGGCCCGGGGCGAGAACTACAGCATCTCGAACATGTTCACCACGAGGAGCATCGACGACACGCGCGCGTTCTACGAGGCGGCCATGAAGAACCGCGGATGGAAGCGCTCGGACGCGAGCATCGCGGTCTCCTACGCGAGACAGGAGCTCGGAGTGTTGCCCGACGTCGATCTGCTCAACTTCAATCGGGGCGGCGCCGAGTCCACCATCATGATCTACAAGGACATGGGCGAGCGGACCACGCGCGTCTCCATCGTCGAGTCTCACTGACCGGTCTGACCCGAGTTCGCTCCTGATACAAGCGCCCGAGGGGCGGGTGAGTGGCGCCTCGAGGCGGCCGCTCGACCCGCCCCTCGGGTGTTTGCGTTGGTCTCCTTTTTGGCGACGTGATATAAATTCGAGGGTCGCTCAGGGCCTACCTGGGGTGTGCGTTCAAGTCCTTGAACCATCACCCGAAACGAGCCTGGAGCGCCAAGACTCAAGAGAGCATCAAGGGCGCCCCGGGGGCGCCGAATGATACAGCGCGTGGGAGAGGGCCCAAGGGTCCTCGACGGCGCCACGGCATCTAGAACGATACACGCATACACGTTAAACGTGGCAGCCAGCGTCATGAGAGGATCGGCTCAGAGCCGCGAGTCCATGGCGTCGGGGAGCGTCGAACAACCCATCTGACCCGCCGCGCGGGCGCGAGCCGGACCCTCCGAGGAGGAGACGGCGTGCCCGTCAAGATACGCAGCGAGGAGCACGACAGAGGGCTCTGGCACGCGAACTCCGACGCGCCGTCCATATGGACGAGCGCTGGGCCGCCCGCAGTAAAAAGGGACGAGCCCATGTCCGACATTCTGGTCGTCAACTCAACGAGCGCCGAGACGCGCGTCGCGTTGTGTGAAGACGGCATCCTGAGCGAGCTCTACATCGAACGTAACCGCGACCGCGGCGTCGTCGGTAACGTCTACAAGGGGAAGGTGCTCCGCGTCCTCCCGGGCATGCAGGCCGCCTTCGTCGACATCGCGCAGGAGAAGGCCGGCTTCCTGCACGTCTCCGACTTCTACGACTTCGAGCAGGACGTCGCCGCGCTCGACGACGACGAGACGGACGAGTGGCCCCCCCCCTCGCGCTCGATCAAGTCGAACTCCAAGCGCAAGCGCGTCGACATCCAGGACGTGCTCAAGGCGGGCCAGGAGATCGTGGTCCAGGTGGCCAAGGGGCCCATGGGCACCAAGGGCGCTCGCCTGACCGGGCACGTCTCCATCCCCGGGCGCTACGTCGTCTTCATGCCGACGGTCTCCCACATCGGGATCTCGAAGCGGATCGACACCGAGCGCGAGCGGCGCCGCCTGCGCCGCATCGTCGAGTCCGTGCGGCCCGAGGGCGCCGGCTTCATCGTGCGCACGGTCAGTCAGGGCGTCGACGAGGACAAGCTCAAGCGTGACATCGAGCTGCTCGTGGCGCTGTGGGGCGACATGCTCGAGAAGTTCAACAGGGTCAAGCCCCCCTACCTGCTCTACGAAGAGCCCGACCTGATGCTGCGCGCCACGCGCGACCTCTTCACGACCGACCTCGAGAAGCTCGTCATCGACGACAAGCGCGCCTACGATCGCGTCCAGTCGTTTACCCAGCGCTTCATGCCCGGCTTCACCAGCGACGTCGAGCTCTACGACTCCAAGGAGCCGATCTTCGACGCGTACGGCATCGAGATCGAGATCAACCGCGCGCTCCAGCGCTCCGTGGACCTCCCCAGCGGCGGCCACCTCGTCATCGACAAGACCGAGGCGCTCACCGCCGTGGACGTGAACACGGGCCGCTTCGTGGGCAAGACGTCGAGTCATGAAGAGACCATCTTCAAGACCAACCTCGAGGCCGCCGAGGAGATCGTCTACCAGCTCAGGCTGCGTAACATCGGCGGCATCATCATCATCGACTTCATCGACATGGAGCAGTCGAAGAACCGCGAGAAGGTCTACCGGACGCTCGAGGCCGCGCTGCGTCGAGACAAGGTCACCACGAACGCGCTCAACATCTCCGAGTTCGGCCTCGTCGAGATGACCCGCAAGCGCGTGCGAGAGTCCCTGAGCCAGTACCTCACCGAGGAGTGCGCCTACTGCGAGGGCCGCGGGATCGTCAAGACCAAGGAGACCGTGGCCTACGAGGTCCTGCGCTCCATCAAGCGTGACGCGGTCATCCCTGGCCGCGACATGTACGTCTACGCCCACGACTCGGTCATCGACTTCCTGCGCTTCAGCGAGAAGCAGGCGCTCAAGGACGTCGAGCAGGAGTTCTCCAAGAAGATCCACACCTACGGTGACGACGACCGCCACATCGAGGAGTTCATCGTCTCCCACAAGCCCAAGGCGCGTGCCGAGACCGAGTCTGGCAGCGCCGCCAGCGCGGTCGCCAAGGCCGCGAGTAAGAGGCGCGCGTCGCGGTGAAGCACCACGAGCATGAAGACGGTAACGCCCACCTGCGCCAACACAGCCGCGTGGACGTGAACCAGGAGTTCGCCGCGATCGACGAGTACATCGCCGAGTACGTGTCGAACATCTCTCAGGGGGGCGTCTTCATCCGCTCGAAGAACCCGCTGCCCGTGGGCACCAAGGTCGAGCTCAAGTTCTCGGTGATCCTAGACGACGTCGAGACCGTGGAGGGCGAGGGCGAGGTCG
The DNA here is from genome assembly GCA_913058025.1 of uncultured Myxococcales bacterium. Classification (GTDB taxonomy): domain Bacteria; phylum Myxococcota_A; class Bradymonadia; order Bradymonadales; family Bradymonadaceae; genus CAJXPN01. The sequence continues at coordinate 17,778 of CAJXPN010000005.1, forward strand.
TTCGCGTGGACCGCGACGGCCCCGAGGCGGGCATGGGTGTGGCGTTCACTCGGCTGACCGCGTCGAGCAAGCGCCTCATCGACCAGATCCTCGAGCGGCACGCGGCGGACGGCTGAACCGCCAGGTTCAGCGGTTGCCGATCGCCTGGAACACGACCTTGGGTCGCTCGTCGAAGGCGCTCATCCGCTCGATCTCCGAGATGACACGCCTCCCGTCCCCATCCCCCATGCTGCCGTAGTGGTCCTCGTCCTGGTAACGCATCAGGCACCCGTGGAACACGATCGTGTGCACCTTGCGCAGCGCGGTCTTGTTCCTGGGGAGGTGTTTGAGCAAGGCCTCTCGGAAGTCGTAGAGCCAGATCTCGCGTAGCTCGAGCCCTTCGTAAGCGTCGAGCTCGCCCAGGATCTCTCCAGGGTCGAAGGCGCGGCGCCCGAAGTTCAGGAAGTGGATCCCTTCGAGGTGTGGGTTCCCGAGCAGCGCCCTCAGCTTCCGCGCCGTCAGGCGTTGGTGGTCGAGGTTGAGCGCGCGGACCAGCGCGTGCTTGGGGTGGTACTCGCCGGCTGCCATCTCGAGGATCCAGGCAGGGGGCGCGACGAAGAGCTCCTGGCCGGGGTTGCCTTGCTCCCACTTGGAGTTCACGCCATTCATCAGCCTGTGCTTGGCGTTCCTGGGCGCCCACGTCTGGTTGGCGTCGACCGCGCGCATGAAGGCGCTGCGGACGTACTCGAGAACGGGTTGGATTTGTTCGACGTCGCACTGGTCGAGGATGCTCGCGCACATGAGCCAGCGGTCGGAGTCGGAGAGGTGCGGACGGGCGAGGAGGCTGCGTAGCTCCCCGATGATCTGAGAGATGTCTGAGCTCTTGAGCTCGACGACGCCCTCGTGGTCGAGAGCCTCGAGCGCCTCGTCCTGTGTGATGACGCGGGTTCCTCTGTCGCGCGCCAGCTCGAGCTTCTTCTTGCCGCCGGTACCGGCGATGACGAAGTCCGCCTGGACCAGCGTCGTCGATGCGCAACCGAGCTCTTCGAGGCGCGCGACGTTCTCGTCCTTGCGGATCGTGGAGACGCGCCCGACGCAGTGGTAGCTCTTGTTCTTGATCGTGAACGTCGTCGACATGGTGTGCTCTCCTCGGGGGCGAGACCCATGACGATGGTGTGTCCCATCCCTCGTGACTGGTGTCCAGGGCGCGAGAGTCGGCGTCCTGGGCCGTGGTGTGGCGTCTGGGGGTCAGTCGTCCTTCTTGCCCTTGAGCTCTTCCTGAGCCTTGCGGACCATGTCCATGGGGTCCTCGCCAGACTGCATCATCTGGTAGAAGGCCTTCATCTGCGACTCGAGCATCTCGGGTGTCATCTCGTCGAGGTTGGCCTGCTTGAGCATCTCGGGGTCCACGCCGCCCATGTTCTTGAGCATGGAGGGTGGCATGTTCTTGAGCTGTCTCTTATACACATCTCCGAGCCCACGAGACAGGCAGAAATCTCG
>CAJXPN010000006.1 GCA_913058025.1 uncultured Myxococcales bacterium
ATCTACACAGAGTAGATCGTCGGCAGCGTCAGATGTGTATAAGAGACAGAACTTGAATAGTTGCCTCGCGTAACCTTTTGCGCGGGCGCACCGCATTGGACCATGACGTTGAACCAGAGACTCTTGCTGCTCGCCACGCTCACGCTCGCCATGCTGGCGTGTGACCCCAAGAAGCCCGTCGACCCCGCTGGGGCCGCCGCGCCTCCGTACGTGATCGCCACGACCACGATGATCACGGACATGGCGCAGACGCTCGCAGGCGAGGACTTGCGTGTGGAGGGGATCATGAAGCCTGGCGGTGATCCGCACCTCCACAAGCCCTCCATAGGTAACGCCAGGGCGACCGGGGTCAGCGACCTCGTCCTGACGAACGGCCTGTACCTGGAGGGTTGGCTCGACGAGCTCGTGCGCAACGCTGGCGGTGAGCGGCCCGTGAAGGTCGTGAGCGATGGCGTGACGCCCGTGACGATGGAAGGAATGCCTGGCGGAGTGGATCCTCACTTCTGGTTCGAGATCGAGTCGTGGAAGATCGCCACGGGCAACGTCGAGGACGCGTTCGTGGCGCTCCTCCCCGACAAGGCGGACGGAATCCGCGCCCGCTCGAACGCCTACGAGGCCGAGCTCGATCGCCTCGACGCCTGGACACGCACCAACCTCGAGACCATCCCCGAGAAGCAGCGCGTCCTCATTACGAGCCACGACGCCTTCAACTACTTCGGGCGCGCCTACGGCATCGAGGTCGTCGGCATCCAGGGCAGCTCCACCGAGCAGGAGGCCAGCCAGCGCGACGTCGCCAACACCATCGAGCTCGTCCGCTCCCGCTCCGTCCCCGCCATCTTCATCGAGTCGTCGGTCAACCCCGCGCTCATCGAGCAGGTCGCCAGAGAGACCGGCGTGAAGGCGCTCGGTCCGCTCTTCTCGGACTCGATCGGCACCGCGGGCTCGGGCGCCGAGACGTACGTCGCCATGTACGCCAAGAACGTCGAGATCATCACGAAGGGTCTGGGCGGCGTCTTCACGCCTTTCCCGGCCAGGGGCAAGGCCGCCGTAACGTCAGCTCCCGTCGAGGCGGTTCCTACCGAGGCCGCCCCCGAGGCGGCCGCCCCGAACTCTCCCGCAACCGAGACGAAGTGATTAGACCATGAGTGACGTGAACCCCCCCGCGCTCTCCGTACGTGACCTCACCGTGAGCTACGACTCCGAGCCCGTGCTCGAGGGCGTCTCGTTCACCGTCGGCACCGGGCGACTCGTCGGCGTCGTCGGCCCCAACGGGGCCGGCAAGTCCACGATGATCAAGGCGATCGTCGGGACACTGCCCGTGGACTCGGGTGACGTCGAGGTACTCGGCGAACGTGGAAAGAAGGCCCTGCGCAAGATCACCTACGTCCCTCAGCGCGGCAGCGTCGACTGGGACTTCCCCGTCACCGTCCTCGACGTCGTCAACCAGGGCCGCTACGGCCACCTCGGGCTCCTGGGCCGTATGACGGCAGACGACCGGCGCGTCGTCGCCGACGCCATCTCCAAGGTCGGCCTCCAGGACCTCGCGCGGCGCCAGATCGGCGAACTCTCGGGCGGCCAGCAGCAGCGAGTCTTCCTCGCCAGAGCGCTCGCCCAACGCGGCGACGTCTACCTCATGGACGAGCCCTTCGTCGGGGTGGACGCCGCCACCGAGTCCGCCATCGTCGAGGTCCTGCGCGAACTCCGCGACTCCGGCCGCACCGTCCTCGTCGTGCACCACGACCTCGCCACCGCGCCCGAGTACTTCGACTCGATCCTCCTGCTGAACAAGGAGCTCATAGCCTTCGGTGACACCCACGACGTCTTCACGCGTGACCACCTCCAGCACGCCTACGGCGGCCGCCTCGCCATCTTCGAAGACGGCGGCTTCGCCACGCTCGCCTGATACACCAGGAGCCCTCGCGTCATGTACCCTCTGATCGCCGCAGCCTCCGGGTCGTCCGTCCTCGTCGCGCGCGCGCTCGAGTTCTTCACCTTCAAGTACGACTTCGCGCGCGACGCCCTCATCGCCTCCATCCTCGTCGGCGCGCTGTGCGGCGTCGTCGGTGTCTTCCTCGTCCTCCGCGGCCTCTCGCTACTGGGCGACGCCGCTGGGCACGCGACGCTCCCCGGGCTCGCCGTCGCCTTCATCCTCACCGGCGGCCTCGCAGCGCCCGCGCTCCTGCTCGGCGCACTCACGTCCGCGTTCCTCGCCTCGGTCACCGTCGGTGTCCTCTCACGCGGCGCGCGCTCTCGCCCCGACGCCTCCATCGGGATCGTCCTCTCGGTGTTCTTTGGCGCGGGCACCGTCCTGCTCACCTACATCCAGCGCACGGCCACGACGTCCTACGCCGGCCTCGACTCGATGCTCCTCGGCAACGTCGCGGGCATCTCCTCGGGTCAGCTCCTCTCGATCGTCGTGGCCGCGATCGTCCTCATCGGTGGCGTCGCGCTGACCTACCGTCACCTGCTCGTCTCCACCTTCGACTCCGTCTTCGCCGCGTCCATCGGCGTGCGAACGCGCCTCATCCACTACGCGCTCCTCGCCACGCTCTCGGTCACGATCGTCGTGTCCGTCCAGGCCGTCGGAGTCGTCCTCGTCTCCGCGATGCTCATCACGCCCGCGTCCGCGGCGCTCTTCCTCTCGAGCCGCCTCGAGCGCGTGCTCGCCTTCGCAGGGCTAATCGGCGCGGTCTCTGGCGCGCTCGGCGCGTTCGTGAGCTACCTGGGGGAGGGCGTGGCCACTGGCCCCGCCATCGTCCTCGCCGCGTCCTCCTTCTTCCTCGTCTGCATGATCTTCGGGCCACGAAATGGCCTCGCGCGCCGGTGGTTCAACCAGCGCTCGCGCTCCACACGACAGGAGGCCTGAGCCATGTCCCCCCACGAACTCTTCATCGAACCCTGGACCATCGGCGCGTGGATGTGGCGAGGCACCCTCGCAGCCTCACTCGCCGCCGTGCCGTGCGCCGTGCTCGGCGTGTTCCTCTACCTCCGCCGGCTCTCGCTCATCGCCGACGCGCTCACCCACGTCGCGCTCCCCGGGATCGTCGCCGTGTTCCTGATGACCGGCTCGATGGAGCCGCTCCCCATGCTCCTCGGCGCCGCCGCCGTCGGCGCCCTCGCCAGCTACGCCATCGAGAACCTCGCCTCCCGCGACGGCGTCCGCTCCGACGCCGCCATCGGCATCGTCTTCACCGCGCTCTTCGCCGTCGGCGTCATCCTCCTCTCCACCTCCGTCCAGAACGCCCACATCGACACGCAGTGCGTCCTCTTCGGTGACGTCCTCGGCATCTCCGACGAGTCCCTCCTCCTCCTCGGGGTCGTCGCGCCGCTCGTCTGCCTCTGCGTCGCGCTCGGGTGGCGGTGGCTCGGCCTCGTCAGCTTCGACCCCGGCCTCGCCGTGAACCTCGGCCTCCCCGTCGCCTTCGTCCACTACGCGCTCATGGGCGGCGTCTCCGTCGCCACGGTCGCCTCCTTCGAGGCGATCGGCGCCATCCTCGCCATCGCCTTCATCATCGTCCCCGCCGCGACCGCGCACATCCTCGCCGATCGCCTCCACGTCATGGTCGGGATCGCGGTGGCCCACGCGCTCACGTCGGTACTCGTCGGGATGTACACCGCGGTCTGGTTCGACCTGTCCGCGTCCGGGTGCATCGTCTGCGTCGGGGGCGCGCTCTACGCCGCCGCGTTCCTGTTCGCTCCCCGCCACGGCGTCATGACGACTGCCCTCAGGCGCTCCGCGCGTCGACGCGTCGCGTCTCGGATCTCACGCGTCGCGTGACCTCTGGCGTCGCCTCATGGCACACTCGAACTCCCCCGTCCCCCTGTCGAGACCACACGACGCATGCACACCATCTCCGTCGAGAACTACCTCAAGGCGATCTACCACCTCGAGCAGCGTGACGGCGGCAGGGTCAAGACCAAGTCGATCGCCGGCGCGCTCGACATCTCCTTGCCCTCCGTCACCAGCATGCTCAAGTCGCTCTCTGCCGACGACCTCGTCGTCTACGAGCGCTACAAGGGCGTCACGCTCAGTGAATCTGGACGCCTCGCCGCGCTCAAGGTCGTGCGCAAGCACCGCCTCATAGAGCTCTTCCTCGTCTCCACGCTCGATTACTCCTGGGACGAAGTGCACCACGAGGCCGAGCGCCTCGAGCACGCCATCAGCGACGACCTCGCCGCACGCATCGAGTCGTTCCTCGACTTCCCCCAGTTCGACCCGCACGGTGACCCGATCCCCGCCGCAGACGGCACGCTCCCTTCCAGAGAAGCACACGCGCTGCCCCTCTCGAGCCTCGCCTCCGGCTCTATGGCTTGCCTCGAGCGCGTCCTCGACCAGGACCCAGAGCTCCTCCGACACCTCACCCGCATCGGACTCGTCCCCGGCGCGCGCGTCTCCATCCTCGAGGTCCTGCCGTTCGACGGGCAGGTGAACCTGAACATCGAGGGCTCCGACGAGCCCACGTCCGTCTCCCGCGCGCTCTCCAACATCCTCATCGTCACGCCGCTTTGAGCATCGCCCTGCGGCGCTGGCCATCGCGCGCGCCTCCTCCTATAGTTCTGCCGCCTCCGCAGGCGCTCTCGACCCGACTCTCACGTTCCCGTTGTATGGAGGGCGCTTTGGGTAAACTGCTCGATCGCCAGGCCCTGCGCCTCGCGACCTCATCCTCAGAAGCCGGTATCCTTGATGGGCGACTCGTCGCCGCCGAGGTGCGCAGACAGGTCCAACTCGTCGTCTCTCGACTGCGCGGGCTGGGGCACTCCGTCCGGCTCTCCGTCGTGCGCGTCGGCGACGACCCCGCCAGCGCCATCTACGTGCGGCACAAGCAGCGCGACTGCGCCGCCGTCGGGATCGCGTCCGAGGAGGTCCACCTCCCCGACGACGCGACCTTCGAACGTGTCCTCGACACACTCGCGTCGCTCAACGACCGCGACGACGTCGACGGCGTCCTCCTCCAGCTCCCTCTCCCCGCGCACATCGACCCCCAGCGCGCCATCTCGTCCATCGCCGCTGCCAAGGACGTCGACGGGTTCCACCCGGACAACCTCGGCCAGCTCATGGCGTGGGCCAGCGCCGTCGAACCCGCCACGCCACGCGGCGTCATGACGCTCCTGCGCGCCTACGACGTCGAGCTCTCGGGCCTGGACGCCGTCGTCATCGGCCGCTCCATGATCGTCGGGCGCCCCATGGCTCAGATGCTCACCCGCGCCAACGCCACCGTCACCGTCTGCCACCGCCACACCACCGGCCTCGAACACTACGTCCGGCGCGCCGGCCTCGTCGTCGCCGCCACCGGCGTCTCTGGCCTCGTCCCCGGTGACTGGATCCGAGAGGGCGCCGTCGTCGTGGACGTCGGCATCTCGCGTGGCCAGGACGGCAAGCTCCGCGGAGACGTCGACTTCGCCGACGCGCGCTCGCGCGCCCGACTCATCACACCCGTCCCTGGCGGCGTCGGCCCCATGACGCGCGCGTCCCTCCTCGAGAACACCGTCGTCGCCGCCGCCCGGCGGCGAGGCATCTCGCTTCGGCACGACGCACACGTTTGAAACGTCGAGTAGCACTTTAAATGTTCGACATCAGGTCTTTATACCCGAGGACGACTCACCATGTCTGACGAGACCCGCGCGCTCCCGCTCGCCACCCGACACGCCGACCTCGGCGCCCGCTTCGCCCCGTTCGCGGGCTTCTCAATGCCCATGCGCTACTCCTCCATCAAGGAGGAGCACCTCGCGGTGCGCCGCGCGCTCGGGCTCTTCGACGTCAGCCACATGGGTGAGATCGAGGTCGTCGGCGCCGACGCCGTCTCACTCGTCGACTCCGTCGTCACCAACGACTGCTCGGCGCTCGACATCGGCCAGGCGATGTACACCGTGATGTGCCACCCCGACGGCAACGTCGTCGACGACCTCATCGTCTACAAGCTCGCCGAGGACCGCGTCTTCATCTGCGTCAACGCCTCCAACCGCGCCAAGGACCTCGCGCACATCCTCGAACACTCCCGCGGCGACGCGACCATCACCGACCGCGGCGACGACTTCGTCCAGCTCGCCATCCAGGGACCCCTCGCCGCGCAGGTCCTCGACACACTCACCGACCACGACCTCTCCAGCATCACCTTCTTCCGGTGCGCCGAGATCACGCTCGCGGGCGCGCCCGTCCTCGCCGCGCGCACCGGCTACACCGGGGAGGACGGGTTCGAACTCTACATCCCCGTCGAGCACGGTGAGCAGGTCTTCGACGCCGTCTCGGCCGCGGGTGCGCCGCACGGCCTCCTCCCGATCGGTCTCGGCGCGCGCGACACCCTGCGCCTCGAGGCTCGCCTTCACCTCTACGGCAACGAGCTCTCCGACTCCATCAACCCGATCGAGGCCGGCCTCTCCTGGGTCGTCAAGCTCGACAAGTCCACCCCCTTCGTCGGCCAGGACGCGCTCCGCTCGATCAAGTCCGCCGGCCCGGGTCGGCGCCTCCGCGGGTTCCACTGCGAGGGCAGGGCGATCCCCCGCCCCGGCTGCTCGATCTACGCAGGCGACGAGGTCGTCGGCGTCATCACCAGCGGCTCCCTCTCCTACATGCTCGACACCCCGGTCGCGCTGGGGTACGTCGACATCGAACACGTGAAGTCCGAGTCCCTGGAGATCGACGTGCGCGGACGCCGCGTCACCGGTCGCCTCACGACCAAGCCCTTCTACAAGACCACCTGACTCTCCACTCCCACACGGAGCCTCTACGATGAACATCCCCGCTGACCTCCGCTATACCGAGTCCCACGAGTGGGTCCGCCTCGAGGGCGACCTGATCGTCGTCGGCATCACCGCCCACGCTCAGGACGCCATGGGCGACATCACCTACGTCGATCTCCCCGACCCCGGCTCGGACCTCTCCGCCAAGGACAGCCTCGGCGGCGTCGAGTCCGTCAAGACCTTCTCCGACGTCTACGCCCCCGTCGACTCCTCCGTCGACTCCATCAACGAGGACCTCGAGGACGCCCCCGAGCTCGTCAACGACGACCCCTACGGCGCGGGGTGGTTGCTCAAGCTCCGCCCGGAGAACCTCGCGGACGTCGAGTCCCTCATGGACGCTCAGGCCTACGAGGAGTTCCTGCACAAGGACTCCTGAGCCTACACACGGCGCCCCCTCTCTCTTCGTGGACACGCGAACTCAGAAGGGGCGCTCCGGTCGAGCCCTGAACAACTTCAGGCCGCCTCCCGACACCACCTCGAACATGAACCCGAAGTTGATGTGGATGAGGCCGTCCTCGTCCTTCATCCCCTCGGGTGGGTTCGGGAACGGACCCGCCATCGACAGCGCTCGCGTCGCCTCGTCGTCCAGGAACTCCTTCCCTGACGAACGCGACACCCGCATCTTCCTGATCGAGCCGTCCGAGTTCAGCGTCATCGCCACGACCGTGTAGAACGAGCCGACCCCATAGACGTTCCCGTACGGGTCCCGCTTGCGCCACTCCTTGCGCGCCTTCCAGTTGCGCTCCACCTGGCGCTGCATCCTGTCGTAGAACACCCAGTACCGGTTCTGCTGGCGGTTGAGCAGCGTGCGGTCCCCCTCGTCGACGTCCTTCAGATAGTCGAACGTCCCGCCGTCACCGAGCTTGTTCGCGACCGCCTTGGCGTCGCGCGCGCTCGGGAACAGGCCCTTGGCGTCCTCCAGTGACTTCTTCCCCTCTCGCAGCGCCCCTCTCGCCACGTTCGCGTCTTTCTCCTCTCCGTCTCGCGTGTCGTCCTGCTTCGTCGGCAGGATGATGTCCGACTCCTTGGGCATGTCCTCCACGCGCTCGTCGCGATCGGTCACCGACGGCTCCTCGCGGGGGTCCTCCGGTGTGCTCGCCTTGCCCTGCTCGGCGGTGTCCGAGACCTTCGGCGCGGCAGCCGACGCAGGCGACGACGCAGAGGACGCCGCGTCGCTCTTCCTGAGCGCCGCGACGGCCGACCCCTCCGTCCCCTTCTTGACCATGTCGCGGTCGGCCTGCGTGTCTTGCCTCCCCGTGAACTTCGCGTCCTCCGGCTGGAGGTCCGCGACGGGCTCCGTGGAGGGCAGGTACGGCTTGACCTCGGGCTTGGGCTCGGGCTCTGGCTCGGGCCGCGACATCGCGTCTTCAGGCGCCTCCTCGAACTCCGCGAGCCTCTCATCGACCGGCGCCTCGACCACGCGCACCCTCATCGGCTCGTCCGCCGTCGGATCTTCGTAAGCCTCGTCGTCCTGGAGCGCCGCGGGCATGGAGAGCAGAGCGATCGCGTGCAGCACCGCCGAGGCGATCCACATCGCCATCAGCGGCCCGCTCCATACACTCTGCGCTCTGGGCTCGTGGATCATCTCACCGCGTCGTCTCGTACGGGGCGCCTCGCGCGCCCTCCATCACCCTGAGTCTCTCATCATCGCCGCGCCTACGCCATGCCTTCCCCCTCACGCCGCGCCCCGACAACACCTGAACGTCGCTCCGACTCTACCCATTTCCATACGCCCGTTGCGTCTCGCCCACGCGCGCGCTACCCCAGTGTTCTCGACACGACATGGCACCTCGCCGACGACACAAGGAGCACGCACATGGCCTCTACGCTCACATACGACCGCTCGGGTCTCACCTCCCTCGCCGTTGGCGAACGCGGCGTCTCCGACGCCTCACGCGCCTCCCTCTCCGCCTCCCTCGCGGCGGCCCGCTCGGCCGTCCTCGACGCCCACACCCGCGGCGACCTCGGCTTCCTCGACCTCGCCGACCTCGACCCGACACCGTTCACGTCATGGGCCTCGACGCTCGACCCCGACCTCACCGACCAGGTCGTCATCGGCATCGGCGGCTCCACGCTCGGGGCGTTCGCCATCCTCGAGACCGCAGGACCCTCTGGCGCCGGCGGCCTGCGCACCCACTTCGCCGAGAACATGGACCCCGTCACGTTCTCGGCGCTCGTGTCCTCACTCGACCCGGCCACGACGCTGCTCGTCGTCATCACCAAGTCCGGCACCACCGTCGAGACGATGTCGAAGTTCTGGATACTCTACGCCCGCTTCCGTGACGCCATCGGCGACGACGTCGACGCACACGTCATCGCCATCACCGACCCCGAGCGGGGCTCGCTCCGCCCGCTCGCCATGTCGCGCGGCTGGAAGACCTTCTCCGTCCCTCCCAACGTCGGCGGACGCTTCAGCGTCCTCACCCCCGTCGGGCTCGTCCCCCTCGCCGCCGCAGGGTTCGACATCGCCGGGCTCCTCGACGGCGCCCGCGACGCCCGCGACGCCGCGCGTGACCTCCCCGTCGACTCGAACCCCGCCCTCCAGGCCGCCGCCGACGCCCACATCCTCTACGGTCAGGGCGTCTCCATCTACGTCATGATGGCCTACAGCGACCTGCTCTCCGGCCTCGTCGACTGGTTCCGCCAGCTCTGGGCCGAGTCGCTGGGCAAGAGCACCGACCGAAAGGGCAGGGCGGTCCACCTCGGCCAGACCCCCGTCAAGGCGCTCGGCGTTGTCGACCAGCACTCCCAGGCCCAGCTCTACATGGAGGGGCCCTTCGACAAGGTCGTCGCGCTGCTCGAGGTCGCGTCGTTCCCCACCGACCTCACCGTCCCCGAACTCGACGGCTTCCCAGAGTCGTTGTCTCACCTCGTCGGGAGGGGCATGTCCGAGATCCTCGCCGCAGAGCTGCGCGGCACCCAGCTCGCGCTCGCGGACGCCCAGCGGCCTTCCTGCCTCTGGTCATTCCCCGACCTCTCCGCCCGCTCCGTCGGCGCCTTCGTCATGACCTGGGAGTTCGTCACCGCCGTCGTCGGCGAGCTCTGGGACATCGACGCGTTCGACCAGCCTGGCGTCGAGCTCGGGAAGAGGATCGCCCACGGCCTGCTCGGCCGCGAGGACCTCGTCGACTTCGCCGCGGGGTTCTCGCTCGCGTCCGGAGAGGGGTCTTCGCTCGCCATTCCACGCTCGGAGTGACCCTTCGCTGAACCGTTTGGGTCATGCGGTACAGTTCGCTTTTGCATTTGCGCCGGGCGATCGTCTAGATTTACGTCCAGCAATGACCCAAGACCTCGTTCACGAGCACCTCTCTTCGACGCCTCTCGAGGCTCTCGTACAGAGACGCGCCGTTCACTGCCCCCTCGAGAGCCAGGGACGATGAGCAACGACAGCACGGTCGTCACCGTCATCAGTAAACAGCCCACCAAGGCACGCTCCGGTAAGGACGCGTGCCTCGTGGTCATCAACGGCGTCGACCTGGGCAAAAAATACGGCCTGTCCCAGCACTCCACGCTCGTCGGGCGATCCTCCAAGGTCGACATCCAGATCGACGAGGAGTCCATCTCGCGCAACCACGCCGTCATCGAGAACAACGGCGACGACATCATCGCGCGTGACCTCAACTCCACCAACGGCACCTACGTCAACGACCGCCCCATCAACCAGCATCGCCTCCTCGACGGCGATCAGATCAAGATCGGGCGCACCATCTTCAAGTTCCTCTCCGGCTCCAACATCGAGGCCGCCTACCACGACGAGATCTACCGGCTCACCACCACGGATGGCCTGACGCAGACCTTCAACAAGCGTCACTTCCTCAAGGAGGTCGAGCGTGAGATGTCACGCTCCCTGCGCCATCAGCGTGACCTCTCCCTCGTCATGTGCGACATCGACCACTTCAAGTCGATCAACGACACCTACGGCCACCTCGCGGGGGACTACGTCCTCAAGCACGTCGCCCAGCGCATCCTCCACAACCTCCGCCGCGACGACGTCTTCGCGCGCTACGGCGGCGAGGAGTTCTCGCTCTTCCTGCCCGAGGTCGACAAGCAGCGCGCCGTCGTCGTCGCCGACAAGCTCCGCCGCGCCATCGAGTCCGAGCCGTTCTTCTTCGACAACGTCTCCATCTCAATCACGATGTCGATGGGCGTCACGCACCTCCCCGAGTACATCGCCGCCGTCGGCGCGCTCCCCGACGACCAGCCCAACGTCTTCGCCTTCATCAAGATCGCCGACGACCGCCTCTACCAGGCCAAGCACACCGGGCGTAACCGCGTCGTCGGCTGAACGCTCGCCGCGCCCGCGGCTCGAGCGTCACTCCACCTCGTCCCCTCTCACTGACCGCCCAACATCTCTTCTCCCACGTCATGAAATGGGTGGTCTGTAACTATATTTGTCATAATGCATGTCTGTCAGATGTCGCGTGCCCTGGACCACACACGAAGAAGAGGCGAGTCCCCATGAAGGAGATCTCGCCTCTCATGCGCTCGTTTTGGGCGCCGTCGCGGACGCCCTGGCCTCGTTGAGGCCAGGGCAGGGCGACTCAGCCACCGATTCGATGGAATTTGATGAGGTTCGTCTCCACCCGATCCGGCACCGGAGAGCCCATGACGACGATGATCTCGTCACCAGGCTTCGCGCCCCGCTCGGAGACCATCATCTTGTCTATCGAATCGAGCACCTCCTCGGTCCTCGACATCATCGTCATCCTCACGGGATCGACGCCCCAGAACGCGGCGAGCTGATGGAACACGCGCTCGTTGGGGGTGCACGCGATGATGGGCTTGGTCGGCCTGTACGTCATCATCAGGCGAGCGGTCGCCCCGGACTGCGTCAGCACCACGATGCCCTTGACCGGGAGCTCGTCCGCCGCCGTCGTCGCGGCCTTGGCCACGGCGTTGGGGAACGTCTTCATGTGCGTCATGAACGCGGGGCTCTTCTGGCGGAACCACGCAGGCTTCGACTCGACCTCTTCGATGATGCTCGCCATCATCGAGACCGCCGTCACCGGGTGCTTGCCCGACGCTGTCTCGCCCGAGAGCATCACCGCGTCGGTCCCGTCGAGCACGGCGTTCGCCACGTCCGACGCCTCGGCCCTCGTCGGCCTCGGGTTCTCGGTCATCGACTCGAGCATCTGCGTGGCCGTGATCGTCAGCCTCGCCATCGCGTTCGCCTTCTCGATGATCATCTTCTGGATCATCGGTACCTTCTGCGGCGGCAACTCCACGCCCAGATCACCGCGCGCGATCATCACCCCGTCCGACACCGCGATGATGTTGTCCAGGTCGTTGAGCGCCTGAGGCTTCTCGATCTTCGAGATGATCTTGATGGGGCAGCGGTCACCACCCGGCAACCTCGCCTTCATCTGGTGGATGTCCAGAGCGCTCCTCACGAAGCTCAGCGCCATGTAGTCCACGCCGAGCTGGGCGCCGAACTCCAGGTCCACGAGATCCTTTGGCGTCAGGCTCGGCGCCGAGACCGCCGCCGTCGGAAGGTTGATGCCCTTGTTGTTCTTGAGCACCCCCCCCACGTCCACGCGCGTGATCACGTCCGCGCCACGGATCTCCAACGCCGTCAGGCGCAAGAGCCCATCGTCCAGGAGGAGGGCGTCGCCAGGGCGCACGTCCCTCGGGAGGTCCTTGTACGTCGTCGAGACGCGCTCGTACGTCCCCTCCACGTCGTCCGACGTGATGATGAACTCGGCACCCTCCTCGAGCACCACCGAGCCTTCCTCGAAACGCCCCACCCTGATCTTGGGGCCCTGGAGGTCCTGCAGGATGGACACGGGCATCTTCAGCTCTTTGGAGAGCCTGCGGACCCGGTCGAAGAGCTCGGCGTGGTACGAGTGCTCGCCGTGCGAGAAGTTCAACCTCGCGACGTTCATACCCGCAAGAATCATTCGCTCTAGCACCTCGTCCGAGTCCGATGCCGGACCCAGGGTGCACACGATCTTGGCGCGTCGCATATAGGCTCTCCCTTCAGAGGATGGTGTTCGTGGCCTGTTCTCGAGACCTTGCACCGCGCCTACGCCATGTCGGCGAGCACGGGCGGGGGAGGGCGCAGACGCGACCTCCCGGGCAGCAAGGCGTCGAGATCTCCCTCCGGTTTACTCGCCCGACTCCCCGAGGGTCAAGTTCTCCCGCCCCCGCACGGCCTTTCGAGTCACTGCTTCGACGGATTCACGCACACCCGCTTCGCGGGTCCCTCGATCGTCGTCGCGAGCTTGCAGCTCACGTCGATCCGCTCGTCCGCGACCGTGGGCTCGAGCGGGCACCTGTCCGTCCCACCCACGCTCCCGTCACCGCAGAGCAGCGAGCAGTAGTACTCGGAGCCGCCCAACTGCACGCACGCGGCGTTGTCGGGGCAACCCTGCGCGCCACAGGGCGACGTGCAGTAGCTCGTGTTGAAGTAGTCCTTCAGGCAGACGCCTCCGACACAGTCCGTGTCCGTCTGGCACTCTCCTCCCACCTCGGCCGCCGCGTCGAAGTAGCACCCCTGCTCGAACGTCAACGCTCCCACGCCGTCGTAGGCGGGGAGCCACTTGCAACTCAGACCGTCGATGGCGCACGAGCCCTGGCAGCCCTTGACGCAGTGGTTCACGTTCGCCGCGGCGCTCTCTATCTGGTGGACGTCGCCGGCCACACAGATCTCGTCGCCCGCGCAGTCGGTCGACGTCGTGCACTCGGCGGAGCAGTACGCGCGAGTCCACTTCGCCGCGCACGCGTCGTCCGTGCCCGCGCCGCAGTGGCACAGACCTCCGGCGCAGTCCCCGTCGGCCGCGCACTCTCCGCCGTTGCGCTCGCCCGAGACACACACACCGTCGATGCACGAGTCGTCGTTCTCACACGCGACCACGCGGAAGGCCGTCCCTCCCGGGCGACACTCCTCGTACTGCGTCGCGCTCACACACGAACGCTCCCCCTGCTGACAGATGATGGGGTCCAGACACTCGCCGGCCCGGCATTCCTTGCCGCCCGAGCACGCCTCCGTCAGGTACTGCGTCCTGTCTTCGCTGCAACGCACGACGTTCCCGTCGTCGTCACAGTCGGCGAACCCCGCCGCGCATATGAGAGGGGGTCCCATGTCCTCCTCTTCCCTGACGTCCGGCTCCTCTCGCACGTCCGGGGTGACGCTCACGTCTGGCGTCACGACGCCAGCGTCTTCGTCACCAGCGTCTGGCACGGGCAGCGGATCGCTCGACGCACACCCCGTCGTCAGGTGGAGGGTCATCAACAGTGCAAGAGATGTCCTGCGGGTCACACGGGTCAGAGTCATCGAGTCGTCCTGCGAGGTCGGTCTTCATGTCCAGAGGGGCAGAGGTTATCCGAGCCTCGGGCCAATGACAAACGCGCTCGCCTCCACGCCCCACGCTCTTGGCTCAGCTCACCCCGAGCGCGCGCTCGAACCGGCGCGTCTCCACGAGCAATTCGTCGATGAACAGGTGCTGCCTCGCGCGAGAAGACTGACCGAACAGCCACCCCAACGCCGCTCCCATGACCGCCGCGGGCAAGCGACCGCGTGCCCACGACCCGCGGCCCGACAGGAGCCCCACGTTCGCGCCCGCGATCACGTACTCACCCGGAAACGCGATGTCCCTCTTGAACGTCACCAGCTCCTCGAGTAGCCCGTCGAGCTGCGCGCGCGCAGCTCGCTCCTCACCGCGACGGATGTGAACCTCGATCCGGTAGAGTCTCGCTGTGAAGTAGTCCACGCGCTGATCCTGCGTCGCGGACAGGTCGATGAAGTTCGCCACGTCCTCTCCTCTGGTTTCTCTTCGGTGCCACGGTCGAGTCCGCGCTGGAGCACTACGCACGGCAAAAGACCCGAAATGGTGTCTACCATTTCGGGTCTTTTGTTTGAAAGTGGAGAAGAAGGGGATCGAACCCTCGACCTCTTGACTGCCAGTCAAGTGCTCTCCCAACTGAGCTACTTCCCCGTTCGGCGTGTCGAGCGTCTCCGCCCTTGCCTGGGATGGAGAGTTCTAGTGGTGCCGCTCGGTCGTGTCAACGCTTTTTCGTGATGTTTTTATTTCTTTTTCGTCGCGCCCCGGTATTCCTCCAGCCAATACACGTACTTGGCCTGCTCGCGTCCCTTGGTGAGCGCGGCGGCTTTCGACAACTCGGTCTCTCCTCGCTCGCTCTGACCCATCTCGCGGAAGATCAACGCCGTCGCGAGAGGCGTCGGGTAATCGGGGGAGACCTCCTTGGCTCGTCTCGCGAACATGAGGCGCTCCTCGGCGGTGAACGACGCGCTCGCTCCGATACGCCACCGCGTGAGCGCCTCGGCGTCCGAGGGGCTCAGCAGCGCTCCTGGTTGCGCCTGCTTGTGGGCGATGAAGGCCCACCTGTAGCGCTGGAGCAGCTCGAGCACCACGGGGCCCGCGCTCGGGTCCTGCCACTGCCCGTCGTCGTCGATGAGCTTGCGCGCGCTCAACATCCCCAGCACGCCTCCACATGCCCGTCGGTACTCGGAGTAGGCCTCGTAGTCTGGATCCTTGATCGCCTGCGCCAGCGTGACCTTGCCCGCCGCGATGTCACGCTGGAGCGCAGCGAGCCCCTTCGCGCACGACGCATACAGAGGTCGGCCCAGCTCGACGAACGCCCCCTCCGGGTGATCCTGGAGCGCCTCCATCGCCGCGACCTCGACCCTCGAGTTGAGCTCCTCTTCATCCACCGTCGGGACGGGCTTGGTCTCGAACTGGTGGTCGTTGGCGAGCCGGACCTCCGCGATGAGCTTCATCGTGGACGCCGACTCCCACACACCCTCCTCGGGCGTGTAGTGCTTCGCTCGCGCAGCCTCGAGCCTTCCCGCGTCGAGCTCGGCCGGGGGGAAGCCCAGCGGCTCCAGCTCGTCCCCGAACCCGGAAGGCCCGGAGCCCTGGGTGAACCCCCACGCCATCGCGCCGAAGAGCACACCGCACACACCGAGCACCGCCCAGGTCGATCCCACCCCAGAACTCTGCTCACTCCGGTTTCCTGACATCTCGCCTCCTTCAAGCACCCCGAGCGCGCTCAGCGCGCGCCCGTTTTCTCTTCCATTCAATGTCTCGATGGGTCAAAAAGGCAAGCCCTTCCTTTGTCCATTCCCTCGCACCCGCTCGAGTCGATCATGGTTGAACCAGAGGTCGAGTCTCTCAGGCGTCGCGTCGCGAGGTTCATCGGCCACCCGATCACCGAGTTCGTCATACTCGGTCTCATCCTCCTGTCCGTCGGCCTGGTCCTCGTGGAGTTCTCGCTCCCGCACGACTCCATCGCGTACCTGCGCGTCGAACTCGCCAACGACATCCTCACCGCGATCTTCGTCGTCGAGCTCATCGCCCGCTACTACATCGAGCAGCGCAAGAGCCGCTTCTTCCGCAAGTATTGGATCGACATCCTCGCGGCGATCCCGTTCTTCAGGCCGTTTAGGATCCTGCGCGCGTTCCGCCTCCTGCGCCTCTTCCGCTTCGGGATCATCGCCAGCAGGCGGCTGTCTCGGTTCTCAGGGCCCTTCGGCTCGATCAAGACCGAGTACATCATCATCACCATGAGCATCCTCGTGGTCGTGCTCATGGGCGCCTTCACGATGCGCGCCGCGGAGGGCCGCCTCAACCCCGACTTCTCCAGCATCGAGCGCGCGCTCTGGTTCGCCGTCCTCACGGTCATCGGCGGTGAGCCCATCGGCGGCACCCCGAACACGCCGTTCGGCAAGTTCGTCACCGTCATCCTCATGCTCAGCGGCCTCACCGTTTTCGCAGTCTTCACCGGTACGATCTCGGCGGTGATGGTCAACTCACTCAAGAACTTCAGGTTTAGGACCATGGAACTCGATGAGATAGAGAACCACGTCGTCATCTGTGGCTGGAACCGCGCCGGCGAGATGCTCGTCGACGAGATGCTCCACCAGGCAAAGGATGGGTTGGGTCGGTACCGGCACATCGTCGTGGTCACCGAACACTCCGACCTCCAGGACGAACAGTTCTTTCGGCTGCATGCCGATCACCTCTACCTGCTCACGGGCGACTACACGCGCGTGGACGTCCTGCGTGAGGCGGGCATCGAGCGGGCGTCCACGGCGATGCTCATGGCCGACTCGACCAACGACCACCGCTCCAGTCAGGACCGCGACGCGCGCACCGTGCTCGCGGCCATGCTCATCGAGAAGCTCAACAAGGACATCTACACCGTCGTCCAGCTCCTCAACCGCGACAACGAGACGAGCCTGCGCCAGGTCGGCGTCGAGGAGATCATCGTCTCGGACGAGTACGTGGGCAACATCATGGCCACCGTCGCGCAGAGCAGAGGCATCGTCTCGATGCTCGACGAGCTCCTCACCTCCAAGCGCGGGCACCAGTTCTTCCGCTGCCCCGTGCCCGATTCGCTCGTGGGTGTGTCCGTCGCAGACGCGGTGTCCGTCCTCAAGCGAGACCACGACGCCACCCTCATCGGCGTCGACACCATGGAGGGCAGCTCCATCACCGAGAACGTCCGCGTGAACCCGCCCGCGGAGCTCGTCCTGACGCGTGACTTCATGCTCATCATCGCCGCGGAGCGGGCGCTCTCCTGAGTTCGACGGCCGAACAAAGACCGCACCTGAATGACTTCTCGCGACATTTACACTTCGACATTTGCGAAACGCACCTAGGATACCTAACGTTCGTTAGGTGTCCCAATGGATCGCCGAGGTCGCGCGATTCGAACCGTCTGAAATGTGTGAGGACCAGCCGAGATGTTGACCAATTATCTGTTGCAGTTTGCGTTGATCGGGGCCGAGTGGGTGCTTTGGGTGCTCGTGATCCTCAGCTTCATCAACGTGTACATCATGATCGAACGCGCTTACTTCTACTTCAAGCGCTCCATAGACATCCACGACGTGCGCGTGAAGCTCGAGAAGATGTTCAGAGAAGGGAAGTTCGACGAGGCCGCCGAGGTCCTCAAGGACGACGAGTCGATGGAGGCCAAGGTCGTGCTCTTCGGCCTCCGATCCTGGGATCTCGGCGATCACGCCGTCCAGGACCTGATGTCCGGAGCGCTCGCCACCGAGCGTACGCGCTACGACAGAGGCCTCGGCTTCCTCGGCACGGTCGGGAACAACGCCCCGTTCATCGGCCTCTTCGGCACCGTGCTCGGCGTCATCGGCGCGTTCCGTAACCTCGGGTCGAGCTCGGCCGAGGCCAGCGCGATGGTCATGCACGCCATCTCGGAGGCGCTCGTCGCCACCGGAGTGGGGCTGCTCGTGGCGATCCCCGCCGTCGTCGCGTTCAACATCTACAAGACCAGGGTCAAGAAGTCCGTGGCGCAGACCGAGCTCCTTGGCTCCACGCTGCTCTCGCAGCTGCGCAACCGG
Organism: uncultured Myxococcales bacterium; assembly: GCA_913058025.1. GTDB lineage: Bacteria > Myxococcota_A > Bradymonadia > Bradymonadales > Bradymonadaceae > CAJXPN01. The sequence goes on from CAJXPN010000006.1 coordinate 18,062, forward strand.
AACACCGACATAGGTCACGTCTGAGGCACCACCTCACGTAAGGAGAAGCTGCCATGGCAGGCTCGAGTTCTGGTGGTGACGACGATATGATCACAGGGATCAACGTCACACCACTCGTTGATATCGTATTGGTTCTGTTGATCATCTTCATGGTGACGGCGACGAGCATAGTAAAGGCTCAGATCGGCGTCGACCTCCCGAAGGCGGCGACGGGTAAGGCCGAAATCAAGACCACGCTGACGTTCAAGGTCACCTCCGAGGGGGACTACGTCCTCGACGGCGACACCGCTACGGAGGCTCAGATAGCCGCGAAGATCAAACGCGAGAAGGAGAAGGACCCTGACATCCGGGCCGTGATCGCCGCGGACAAGGGCGTCAACTACGGCCGCGTCGTCGAGCTGCTCGACCTCATCAAGGTCAACGGCGTCACGAAGTTCGCGCTCAACATCGAGCGCAAGGCCAGGCCCTCATCCGGCACGAAGTGAGCATCGAATATGAGCGATGACAGCAAGACCAAGGAGGGAGGCGGAATCACGGATGCCGAGGCCGAGCGAGCGCGCGTCGCGGATCCTCTCATCTCGAAGAAGAACGCTACGTCTTCTCTCTTCGCCCTCGGGATCGGCGGCGCCATCTCGACGGTCGGCGTACACATAATCGTGGGGCTCACCCTCATCACGCTCGCTCCTCAGTGCGGAATCGACGCAGAGGTCGAGATCGAGGAGGAGTATGAGATCTGTCTCTTATACACATCTGACGCTGCCGACGATCTACTCTGTGTAGA
>CAJXPN010000007.1 GCA_913058025.1 uncultured Myxococcales bacterium
CTACACAGAGTAGATCGTCGGCAGCGTCAGATGTGTATAAGAGACAGGCCCAGCCCTGCGAGGAGTGTCCGCGCTCGCGGCCTTCACTCAGCGCCTCGAGCGCGCGATCCACCTCACCGTCGAGCAGGTGCGCTCGCACGAGCAGCGCCCACGCGTGCCGCTCGCGCAGGTGCGCGTGCAGGCTCGGTCGCTCCATCTCCCACTCGCGCGCTCCGTCGGCCATCTCCTTGAGCTGGCCGTACACCTCGAGCTCGGGGCGCCTGAAGAACCTCGCCTGCGCGGCGGCCCGCGCCAGGCGCTCCTCACCCGACCTCGTCCAGTGACCCTGGAGCCACGCCAGCAGCTCCAGCGACGCCGACCGCTCGTAACGCTCGCGCACGAGCTCCTCGATCGCGCCCGCCTGGCCCGCCTCGTCGAACGCGCTCGCCAGCCCCAGGAGCGCCTGCTCCTCCACCTCGCTCGCCTCCGCGAGCGCGTCCTCGACGCGCCCCAGCTCGAGCAACCTCCCCACGAGCTCCTCGTGGAGCCCCAGCGCGCGGCAACGCACCAGGTAGCGCTCGACGTCGGTGTAGGGCGCCTCCAGCTTCAGCAGCAGCTTACTGTCCGAGGGGGACCCCTCTCGCTCCGAGGCCTCCCTCAGGCGCTGGCGCACGTGCAACGCGAGCTCGCGGCGCTCCTCCTCTGCGTCCCTCTCGAGCATCCGAGCACGCGCGATCTCGGCGAGCGGCCCGCCGGACATGGCGAGCGACGCGAGCCGCGCGAGCACGTCGTGGCGAGTGCTACGGCTCGCGCCCTCGTGCCCGAGCACGCGCACGATCCGCTCCAGACACCTCGCCCCCAGCTCTCTGAGGAAGCCCTCGTCGTCGCGGACCTCTCCCACGCGCTCGACGATCACGTCGAGCATCGCGCCCATGATCTCCACGGCCGCCGTCTCGTCGCCCTCGGCCTCGAACCCCTTCGCCACGCGCATCAACGGCTCGAGCCCCGCGACGACCTGCGACGCCGCGCCCGACCCGCCCGCGTGCTCGGCGAACACGTCGCGCGCCTGCTCACGGTACGGGTCCGGGTTGAGCACGCCCTCACGCATCTCACCCGTCGGGAACCTCATCTGGAGCACCGGCTCGAGCCTCGGCTCGCGCTCGACCATGTACCTCGCCATCGCCTCGAGCTCGGCGCGGTCCAGCACCGCCAACGCGTCGTCGACGTCCCTCACCTTCATGAACGACTCGGGCGCATGCACCCACGCCAGCAGCACCGCCGCCGCGTGCTTGCACTCGCCCGCGGCGCCCACCGGGCACGTACACCTCGCCCAGCCCACGCCGCCCTCGGACAGCCCGACCTCCACGCGGTACGGCTCGGCGCGCGATCCCTCGCACTCCGCCCTGAGCGCCTCGCCGCTCACGCGCGCGCGCTTGACCGCCCCCCTCTTGTAATACGGCAGCCCTCGCCGGTAACTCTCCTCGGTCACCTGCTCTTTGACTTGCTCCTCCGTCCACGCCGACGCCGTCATCTCTTCCTCCAATGCCTTCCCACTCGCGCCTCACGCGCCCCTGGAATCTATTCGATCACGCCGCCGCGCGAAACGCGCGCGTGATCGCCAACCGATCCACGCCAACAACCACGCCCACCACGCCCCATCGGGCGAGCGCCCACCGGCGGCCACGCACGACCCACAGCCTGGCCCGGCGCCCTTCGCCTGCGCCGACGCGTCCTCGACGGCCGCTGGCGCCGCGACCTCCGCGGCCTCGTCCTCATCGCGCGCGTCGAGCCGCTCACCAGCCGGCGCCGCGGGCACCGAGACGTCCTCGCCCACGCGCCCGAACAGCGCCTCCTCATCGGGAGCGCTCGGCGCCAGCGTGACGTCTTCGTTGAGGTCGGCGCGGTAGAAGACGCGGACCCACGCCTGCTCTCTCTTCCCCCAGCCCGCGCGCTCGAGCCACTTCGCGAGCGCCCTGGGCGAGCGCTCCAGCGACAACCTCGCGGCGCTCGCCTTCATCGGACGAGCCGTGAGGCCGTACGCCTTCGGCGGCGGCGCGCCAGGCGACCCGAACGCCGCGGCCACGGTGAACCCATGCGCCAGCGCGCTCGCCAGGTCGTCCTTGGACAGCCTGTCCTTCGTCAACGCGTACCAGCGCGTGTCCGCCGCGCCCTTGCCCGCGAACGACCTGATCGGAAACACCGCGCGGTCTCCGTCGTACGTCCCATAGACCACCGGCCAGGCGCCGGACACACCGCCCGACGCGACGACCTCCACCACGGTGAACCACCACCCACGCTCGGCGTAGTACGCGAGGCCGGCGGCCGCGCCCTCGTGGCCCAACGCCTCGAGGCGCTCGGCCACCACGCGCGCGGCGTCCGCGCCGCGCCCTGGCACGACCTCGACCTTCACGTCATCGAGCTCGGCCACATCTGGCGCCGTACGCATCGCGCGCGCGCCGAACACCTCACCCGGCCGCTTCGCCACCCGGAGCTGAAGCAGACGCTCGAGCTCGTCGAACGCCCCGCCCGAGCCCACGCGCCACCCCCGGGGCGCGCCAGGCGTGGGGATCACCCAGAGCGCGCGCTTCGCGCCCGCGGCATCGACGACCGGGCGCCACGCCACCCACACCTCCCCATCCCGGGACGACGTCATGACCTGCTGTGAGACCAGCGAGGATGCCTCGCCTCCATCTCCCCACACCGCCGCCTCCGACCGCGCCGAAGCGAAGGTCGCAGCCCCCAGAACACACGCCACGATCCAGACCCGAAACACGCCCAACTCCACCTCCCTCACGCTCTTCCCGCACACGAGCCGCGATGTTACACAAGTGTGCGACGCGCGGCATCTTCACCTGGCCTTCGCGCGCCCCCAACTCCGACCACCCAGAGGGTCCTACGTGCACGACCGCCACACGGCGCGACCTCGCCTCCTCGCCCTGACGCTCTTCGCGCTCGGACTCTGGCCTGCGCTCGCGCTCGCCTCCGGCGGAGGTGGCGGCGACGGCGGCACCGCGATGTTCCAGAACATCCTGCTGATCCTCACGGTCGTCGGGGTCGCCTACCTGATCTCGCACCTCCTCCTGGACCGCATCCAGCGCCGCGTCGGCTTCGTCACCGGCGCCGAATACATCGTGCTCGGCGCCGTCGTCGGCCCCGTCTTCGGCCTGCTCGACGCCGGCGCGCTCGAGCAGTTCACGCCCGCCGTCGTCCTGGGCACCGGCTCGCTCGGCCTCATCACCGGCATCCGCATCGACCTGCGCCGCTCCGACACCGTCGAGCCCGAGCCCGTACGCATCGCGCTCTGGATCACGCTGCTGACCGCGCTCACCGTCGTCGCGCTGCCCACCCTCGCGCTCTCGCTCTACGCCGCGCCCGGCACCGCGCAGACCTGGCTCCCCGCCATCCTGTGCGCGGGCGCCGTCGCGCTGGTCGCCGACCCGGGGCCGCTCCAGGCGCTCCAGAAGTTCCTCTCCGCGCGCGGCGACTCCACGTTCGCGGCCATCAAGGTCGCGCGCCTCTGCGCCTCCCTCGCCGTCATCTCCTTCGGCACCGTCTTCTGCATGTACGACCACGACGCCGTGTTCCTCCCGCAGAGCCTGGCCACCCTCGACTGGTTCCTCATCCACCTCATCCTGGGCGCTGTCCTCGGCGTCATCTTCGGCTCCTTCCTGCGCCGCGGCTTCGAGGACGAGAAGCTCCTCACCGTCATTATCGGCACCGTCGTCTTCACCTCCGGCATCGCCTACTACCTGCGCCTGTCTCCCATCTTCGTGAACTTCATCCTCGGCGTCGTCCTCATCAACACCTGCCGCACCGCCGACAAGGTCGCCTCCCGCCTCGACTCCATCGAGCGCCCCCTCTACATCGCGCTCTTCTTCTTCGCAGGAGCCTCCATCGACCTCTCCGCGCCCTGGTGGTCCTACCTCCTCGTCGTCCCCTACATCCTGCTCCGCACCACCGGGCGCCTCGCCGGCGGCCTCATCGCCATGCGCACCTCCCCCGTCGAACCCAGGCTCCCCGCGCTCGGCCGCGTCCTCTTCGCGCCAGGCGCGCTGAGCGTCGCCATGCTGCTCGACTTCCAGCAGGTCTACGGAGGCACCGCCGTCACCACCGTCGCCTACTCGGGCCTCCTCCTCGCCGTCATCTTCTCCGAGATCTTCTCCTACGTCCGCACACGCTCCTGGCTCATCGACTACACCGACGTCCCCCCCGCCAAGATCAGACAGGTCCTGAGCGGACAGAACCAGCCGGAGGTGACCTGACATGTGGCAGATCCTCACACTCGCGATCCTCCTCGCGCTCATGGTCGCGCTCCAGCAGTTCGACCTCGCGCTCCCCGAGAGCCCCTTCGACCCCAAGTCGGTCGCCGCCTCCGGGTTCATCTTGCTCGCCGCCTTCACCACCGGCGAGCTCTTCAAGCGCTTCAACATCCCCGCGCTCCTCGGCTACATCGCCGCGGGCATCCTGTTCGGGCCGAACCTCATCGCCGTCCTCTTCGAGATCGCGCAGTCCACTGACCCCGCGCTCGCGCAGAGCGTCTTCGGGGACGCGCCACAGGGCGTCTTCTCACGCAAGGTCATCGAGGACCTCGCGCTCATCAACGTCCTCACCGTCGGCGTCATCGGCACCATGGGCGGCGGTGAGCTCAAGATCAGCGACATCAAGGACTCCTGGCGCGTCATCCTCCTCGTCATCACGCTCATCATCCTCACCGCCATCCCCCTGACCTTCGGCGCGGTCTTTGGCCTCGCTCAGCTCCCCGTCGACCTCGTCGGGTTCCTCATCGACGCCCCCGTCGAGGACCAACTCGCCGGCGCGCTCATGCTCGGCATCCTCTCCATCGCAATGAGCCCCGCCGCCACCCTCGCCATCATCCAGGAGACCCGCGCGCGCGGCTCGTTCACCTCGCTCGTCCTCGGCGTCGTCGTCGTCGCGGACCTCGCCCTCGTCGCCATCTTCCTCGTAGGGTTCTCCCTCTCCAAGCTCCTCGTCTCCCCAGAGGGCTTCTCGGGCGCCGCGCTCGCCGCCGCGCTCCCGGGGATCGGCGCAGAGTTCGGCTTCGCGCTCATCATCGGCGCCGCCACCGGCATCGCCTTCATCGCGTACATCCGCTACGTCGAACGCGAGATGCTCCTCTTCACCGTCGCGATCATCTTCACCACCTCCTACCTCTGCAAGATCGCGCACGCCGAGACCCTGCTCGCCTTCCTCACGGCCGGCTTCATCGTCCAGAACTTCTCTCGCCACGGGCACGACCTCATACACGCCCTCGAGAAGATCTCGCTGCCCGTCTTCATCATCTACTTCATGACCCAGGCGGCCCAGCTCGACCTCAAGGGCGTCGTCGCCTACCTCCCCCTCACGCTCATCCTCGCCACCGCCCGCGCCGGATCGTTCTGGGCCTCGGCAAAGCTCACCGCGCGCGTCGTCCCCGGCGACCCGTCCAGGGACAACATCCTCTGGATGACCTTCCTCTCCCGCGGCGGCGTCGACCTCGTCCTCGCAAGCCTCGTCGCGGGCGCAGTCTACGAGACCGGCGAGCTCATCTTCCCTTGGGGCGTGGACTTCCAGACCGTGATCATGTCCACCGTCGTCGTGCACATCGTCCTCGGGCCCCCGCTCCTCAAATACGCCCTTAGCAAGGCCGGAGAGACCGACGACGCCCGCGCTCCCTCCTCGCAGAGCGCCGCCGAGAGCGTCTCGGTTCCTCGCGCTCAGGCCGCCGCAGAGTTCCCCAGGCCCGACTTCCCCGACCGCTACCTCAACGCGCGCCTCTTCGAGCTCCGCGACGCGCTCATCACCCTCCACGCGAACCTCATCGCGTCACCCTTCGAGCGCCGCCGCGAGCACCTCGCCAGCAGCCTGCGCGACGCCCGCGAGGAGGTCGACTCCTCACTCGGGCGGCTCGACGAGCTCCTCTCGTCGGCCCAATCCTACGAGTCCGACGCCGCCCTCGCGGGCGCCGTCTCGAAGCTTCACACCCAGTCCCGAAAGCGCCTCCAGCCCTTCGTCCAGCTCTGGGAGCACATGGCTCCCATCGCCTTCGGACCCGAACAAGCCAACGACCTCATCTTCGCCGTCTCTCAACTCGAGGACTTCGAGAACCACTTCATCGTCGAGCTCGAACAACAGCTCTTCGACATCGACGCCGCCTCCTCCGGCTACGGCCGCCTCCTGCGCCGCGCGCGCCGCATGCAGCGCGCCATCGCGGGCAACGGCCGCCGCACCATCCCCCTCGGCCGCCTCTGGCGCTTCTACATCGAGCTCACCGTCCCTAGGTACCTCGCCCAGGCCGCCAAGGACTCCGCGCCCGAACACGAGGCCTTCTGGTTCGAGCTCGGCAACCACCTGCGCGACCTCGACGCCACCTTCCGCCTCACGCAGTACATCCTCGAAGAGCACGCCTCGCTCTCACCCGACGCCGACGAGCACGACGGGCACGACGGGCACGACGGGCACGACGAGCACGACGAGCACACCGACCACGCCGAGCACGCCGACGAGCAGCCCCTCACGTTGCTCTCGTACGCCCGCGAGATCTCATCCTCCGAGACGCCCCGGTACGAGCGCGCGCAGAGCTTCTTCGAGCACGCTCGCGCCGAACTCGACGCACACGGCGAGATGCTCTCTTCCGCCCTGTCGTCTGCCGTCGAGACCTCGTCTCAGAACTACTCCTGGTCCCTCCAGCAGGCGTTCTCTGCCTTCCTCGACGCCACCGCGCTCGCAGGAACCCTCGAGCTCACCGGCTTCTCGTACCGACCCTCGACGCAGTTCGACCCCGCGCGCAAGGCCACCGAGCGCCTGCGCGAACACCTCGACAGAGAGTCGCGCGTCGTCTCGTCCTACATCGGCTGGCTCGTCCTCGATCACCAGCTCATCATCTTCACGCACTGGTTCGACGTCTACCGACAGCGGATCTCCGACACCATGCGCGGCCTCTTCCAGGACCAGTGCCTGCGCCAGCTCGAGCGCCTCGAGCAACGCTGCCTCGAAGGCGCCGACGTCCTCGCACACGAGGACATCGACCCGAACACGCCCGAGCACGAGATCGCCTGGACCAAGTGGATGCGCCGCGAGCTCTACCCCGCATCCAGAGGCGCACGCCGCGCGCTCGATCGCGCGCTCATATCGTTCGGCCAGGGCGTCACCTCGCGCCGCCTCATCGACACCCTCGAGTACCGCGTCGCCTCCTTCTCCGAACACCTCACGCTCTCACTCGCCGACCCCGAACTCCACCACCCCAGGCAGGGCGCACCCGCCACCCTCGACGTCCGCGCGCGCCAGTGGTTCTCGAACCGGCTCGTCAACGAGGTCGCCCTCCACTACATCGAGTTCAACGAGCGCACCGAGCGCGTCGTCCGACGCAACCTCGTCGGCCTCGACTCCATCGATCAGATCCTCGAGTACAACCTCCACACCGCCCAGCGCGACACGGACGCCGGCCTCGACCCGGACCACGCCAACACCGTCGCGTCCGGAGCGCTCGAGCGCGCCGCGAAGCTCGTCGCCCAGCTCTCCGAGGACCTCTCCACCGAGATCTCCGAGATCGAACAGTGGCTCCTCGACAAGACCACCTCCATCGCGCGCGAGTCGGTCAACCCCTTCCGAGAGCGGCGCCTCGCCGACATCCAGACCCAGCTCGAGCGCCACGCGCGCCCCCACGACGCGCACTACGGTGGCATCCTCGCCCGAGGCGCCTCCACCCTCAAGAGCGGCGCCCGGCGCGTCTACGACGCCGTAACGCCCGTCTACGACGAGATCCTGGAGGACCTCCGCCACATCCTCGTCGACGAGCGCCGCATCCAGCGACGCTCACACGTGCGGCAGCTCCTCGAGGTCGACCGCGCGCACGACCGCGACGCCCTCCCCACGATCTACCGACGGCTCTTCAACCCCGTCCCCCTCGACCTCCCCGAGTTCTACGTCGAACGGCCCCGAGTCGAACGCGACTGCCTCGACGCCATCGCCCAGTGGGGCCTCGGACACCCCAGCTCGATCCTGCTCTTCGGCGACCGCGGCATCGGCAAACGCACACTCATCCACAACCTCGTCCCGATCCGCATCTACGACCTCGCGCCCATCTTCCAGAACACCCCCATCCAGACGCTGCGCCTGAGCGAGGACACCTCCTCGGAGGCCGACCTCTGCGCGCAGCTCTCGCCCCTCACACAGAACGACTCCCCCGCCTCGTTCGAGGAGCTCACCCGCGCGCTGAACTCCAGCGAGCGCCGCCAGATCGTCATCGTCGAAAACGCCACCAAGGCCTTCAACCGCACCTCCGAGGGCCTCGAGCTCTGCCGAGGGTTCATGCGCACCATCGGGCAAACCTCCCGGCGCACCCTCTGGATCCTCATCATGGATACCCCCGCGGCCACCCTGCTCGACACCACCCTCGACCTCTTCGACTACTTCACGCACGTCTTCGAGCTCGAGCCCCTCCTCAACTCCCAAATCGAGCTCATGATCTCGAACAGGCACAGAGTCTCGGGCTACGCTATCGACTACGACCTCCCGCCCCTACGCATCCTCCACAAGCTGCGCCATCCGCTCTCGGCCACCGATGCCCTCCGCAACCCGCGCGAGGACTACTTCCGCCGCCTGACCGTCGCCAGCCAGGGCAACCCGCTCTTCGCGCTGCTCCTCTGGCTCCGCTCGGTCCGCGTCGACCCCGAGGACGACGCCCGCCTCCGCGTCGAACACATCCCCGACGACCGCATCGACGCCTCTCTGACCGAGGGACTCACGCTGGACAAGCTCCTCATCCTCTCGCTCATCCTCCAGCACGGCTCGCTCACGTCCATCCAGCTCGCCGAGATCCTCCAACGCCCCACCGACGACACCGACATCGACCTCTCACACCTCGCGCGCCTCGGCTTCGTCGAAGTCATGGTCGGCACCACCTCGACCTACCGGCTCCGAAACCTCGCGGCCCCCAAGACTACAACTGAGCTTCGCGACAGGAACCTCGTCTAATGGAAGAGACCGACCCACAGGCGCTCCCCCACGCGGAGCCGCACGCACACGACGACGCAACACACGTCCCGAAGCCCCCGCCTCCACCTCCTCCAATCGAGGAGCACTTCGAGACGTCCTCCCACACCCTCGTCGAGCCCGCGGCGGACCCCACGCCGGACACGGGCTACCACGCCCCCATCACCCCAACCCTCGCGCTCACCTTCGCGATCGTGACCTCCGTCGCGATCCACCGCCTGAGCACGCAGGAGCTCTTTCACCGCCTCTCCCACCTGTTCCCCATCGCGCACGCCATCATCTGGTGCATCGCGCTGCTCACGACCGCGGCCTGGACCGCCTCCAACGTCTCGTCGGAGTGGATCGTCATCGCCACGGCGATCTTCCTCGCGATCACCTACATCTACTCGGGTTGGCTGCGATCCGTGCTCGCGGGCGTCACGATCGCGCTCGAGCGCAGGCTCCACGTCGGCGACGAGATCGTCGCCGGCGAGCTCAAGGGTGTCATCACCAGGTTCGGCCTCCGCGCCATCCACCTCCGCGCAGACGACGGATCCCTCCACGACGTCCCCAACGACCTCCTCGTCAACACCCCGGTCACCAACCTCACCGGCGACGGCGGCGACTCCGCCTGCGACATCACCCTCGACATCCCCTCACACGTCTCCCACGAGCACGCACTCGAGATCGTCCACAGCGCCGCGATCCTCAGCCCGCTCGCATCCCCCAGGCATCGCCCCCGCGCCTTCCTCACTCCGCCCACACGCACGGACGCGCCCTTCCGCGTCACCGTCCGCGGCTACGCCTTCGACCCCCACCACCGCGAGCACTTCCAATCCGACGTCCTCGCCCGCGCCACACAACGCCTCTCACACGGCCACGTGGTCGCTTCCTCTCGAGACGTCATCGGCTACGACGACCCCTCACCCGACAGCTCCGGCTGATGCGACGCCCCTGAGATGCATTCAAAGCGTGGCCACGTCGGACGTGGCCACGAGGCGCGTCAATTGAACGCGTTCTTGGGCACGAAGATCACGTCCCCAGGCATCATCCTCAGATCACGCTGCGTCCCGTCCACGATGTCCTGAAACGGCACGATCACCTGAGTCTCTTCCCCCCCGACCTGGCTGCGAAGCTGCAACCGGTTCCGATCCGCCTGGATCTCGAATCCACCAGACCGCGCGATCACCTCGACCACCGTCGAGCCCGCCCGGTAGGGGTAAGCCCCTGGGGCCTTCACGGCGCCCAGGATGTACACGAGCTTCGAGTTGTACTCGGTGATCGAGCACGACACCGTCGGGTTCGAGAGGTACCCGTCCTTGAGACGAGTAGTGATCTCGAACTCGATGTCCGAGCACGTCTTCCCCGCGACCTCGACGTTGCCAATATAGGGGTAGCTGATGGTCCCCTGGGGGGACACCGTGAACTCTCCGCCCATCTCAGGCTCATGAAAGACCGTAATCGTGAACCGGTCACCCGGCCCCAGATCCCCCTCCTCCGTGATGCTCATGCGTCGCTCGGCGAGCGCCTCGTACGCAGGGTCTACCGGCGTACGGAAGGTGTCACAACCGAAACCACTCAGAACGACCAACCCACACAATACGACATGACTCAGACGCATACGCTCAGTACTGCACGTTCAGGCTGAGATCGACCACGTTCTGGAAATAGTCTCGTCCTGCGATCACCGCGTCTCCGCGCGTGAGTTCAACGACATTGACCGTATCCGCGTTGTTGATGTTGAGCCGGTAGTTCGCCGCGAGGCGCAGCCAGGGCGCGAACGCGTAGCTCACGTTGGCCTTACCGAAGACCAGGAAGTCGTTGATCTCGGTCGGCAGATTCACGATGCCACCGTTCACGTTCGCGCCGCCCGTCTCTGGCAGGCGATACCCACGCCAGTCCACCTCGAGCCCTGCCCCCAGTGACAGCTTGTCATCCATGATGGACCAACCCGTGTTCAAACCCACGCGGTTGTCGAGCTGGAAGTTGCCGAGCAACGAGTCGCTGAAGCCACGGTTGTAGGAGAGACCAATGAACCGAGAACCAGCCCCGAAGAGCAGCCTGAGGTCACCGTTGAAGAGGAACTCGGCCGTGTCAGGACCCGCCTCGTAAAACGACCACCCATAGCCACCAGCGAGCGCCAGCGAGAGGTTGGACAGGATGAGGGTATCCACACCCGCGAGCAGCCTCAGCGGAGCGCTGTTGTTGTTCGTGAGGGAGGATGACCCGCCGAGCTGCCGCTCAGCCTGTTCGTACTGGATGATACGGTAGTCTGCGGTGACGTGCGCCGTGGACTTCGGGAAGAACCTCCACACGAACCGGCCTCGCAGCTCGTGCTCGTCCTTGTTCAGGTCGGCGATGGCCTCGTTGTACGTGAACTTACCCCAGTGGTAGCCCGCAAAGAACTGAAAGACCTGGCCGCCCGGGTGGATGCCGATCGTACCACCGACCCGGTTGTTGAGACGGTTGAAGGTCGCCGTCGTGGGAGAGTTGGTTGGCTCGTTCGTGCGCGTGAGCGCTTCGTCCAACGTCAGGCTGAACGCACCCTTGGTGTTGATCGCAGCGAGCGCCGTCAGCGTCGTCGAGAAGCCACTCTGGGCCGCGAGCGCCGCGTCGTCGGTGAAGTACTGTTGCCAGCCAGCGTCCCAATCCAGCTTGAGCTTGAAGAAGTCGGAGTTGACCGTGGACAGCGATATGCGAGGAGTGACCCGACCGCTCAACGCAAGCTGTGTCCGCGAGTTATTCTGAAAGAAGGGGTTCGTGTTGAGCTGAGTGCCCAGCCCCAGCCCCAGGTTCAGCTTCAGGCTGTCCGAACGGATACCCTCACCAGGTTCAGCACTCGCGCTCGTAGGTACGCACAATGCGCTCATACACAGCATCGCTGCGGTCATCCTGAACTTCGGGCTCATCAGCATCCTCTTGGCTCTCAGCGAGCAAATTCAAACGTGGCTGGCGACGGAGCTTTGCATACAGCTCGACATGCGTCGCCATCTAATCGACTCGGTTCAAATGCTCAACTGAGCGGAGTCAAATTCGGAATATTCGTGAAGTTGACGACTTCTCCGAAAAGGTCCTCGACGCTCAGTCGGCCTCCCTCGGCGACAGGCTCGTAGTCGGCAGGAACACTCTCGTCAATGGTGACAGTGCTCTTAGAACCCTCGGTGTTCGAGACGAGCGACTCGCCCCCCGTACACAAGTTCGCGTTCTGCGCCTCTTGCTTCGAGCGCGTATCCGCGATCACGACCAGTGAGTAGTAGTTCGCCGCCGCTTGCTCGTCGACCGTCTCCCCAGCCGGTGGCTTGAGCGCCGTGCTCATCTTCGTCGCAGACCCCTCAGCCCCCAATGTGAGGCTCTTGAGGACGAGCAGCTTCTTGTTCACGCAGTCGATGCGCTGAGCGCTGGCATCGGCACCCTGCTTGAGCTCGTCGTACTTGTCCTGGACGCCCTTACGGCGCGAACGGATGCCGTCGAGCATGCCCTTGACGCCCGACAGCTTCTCGCTGCTCGGGATCTGACGGATCTTCTCCATGTTCAGACCGGACGTCTCGGAGAGCTCCTTGTCGATCATGGCCTCACGGTCGTCTGCACCTTGTGCGAACGACAGACCAATCCCCAGTGCGAGAACGCACCCAAGAACACCCACCCCGACCTTCATACGCTTGAACATCAAATCATCCTCTGTCGATACGCTGCATCAGTGACGTCACGTGAGGTGTACCGGTCACACAATCATTACGGAACGTTGGGTCACTTTCTTCAAATGGAAGCGACCGTCCGACCGAACTACACACACAACGACACCCCGAACCTAACACGCCAGTGATTTAAATCAAGAGCGTTCGGTTCGGGGTGTATCGCGCATGAAAAGCGCCTCTGCGGCATCATGTATCGAAGACGAAACTCTTCTTGATCGTGGCCGCGCCACCCTTGGGACGACCGAAGCGAATGCGCTCGATCTCGGAGGCCACACAAGACCCGACACCTCCACCGACCGAGTCGCTCGACGCCTTCGAGGAGGTCACTCGACCCGCCGTGCCGATGGTGAAGACGACGACGACCTTACCCGCGGCCTTGGGGTTCTTCTTGAGCTCGCGGTTGTAGCACTTCTGGAAGGCGCTCGACTTCCCCTTGAGCTTGCGGCTGATGGTGCCTGCGTCGATGGTGCCGCCGATCGCCGGGGTGCTGTCCTTGACGATCTTGAGCTTGCCCTTGACCTCCTTCTCCTTCTTCTTGCCCGTACCGGTGCCCTTTCCAGCCTCGGTCGCAGACGAGCTCTTACCGATGTTCACGCCACCGGCGGTCTTGCCTGTGCCATCGCCGCCAGCTCCCCCCGTGGTGCGGAGGCCAGACTTCTCGGTGTCGGCGCTGGCGGTGGTCATGCCCTTCGAGTTCGCGAAGGCCTCATCCATCGAGGTCTTGCCCGCGCCGCCGCCGAGGCGATCGACCAGGCTGCCGGAACCGTCCATGCTCTTCGCACCGATCTGGCTGAGGATCGTCTTGTTCTGGACGTCCGCAGCGAGCTTCTTCTTACGCTCGACCTCGTTCTTGGCCATCTCATCAGCAGACTTGGGCTCGTCAGCCTTCTTGTCGTCGGCGCTGTCGTCCTTGGCCGGCGCTTTCTTGACGACCTCTGGCTCGTCTGAGGGTTCGGGATCACCCTCGCCGTCGACCTCGGGGAGGTCCGTGGGGTCCGGCACCTCGGGCTCGGGCTCGTCGTCGTCGAGCATGATCTGAACGAAGCGATCAGGGATCGTGCGCTCGAGGTCACTCGGCTCGGGGAAGTCGGTGTTCACCAAGTACACGACCGGGAAGATGTGGACGACCGCCGAGGCGAAGAGCGACGCGGACAGGACGATTCCCATCGCCGCGATCCATCCGCCACGCATCGACGCGGGCAGCACCGGCGTGGGACGAGGAGGAGGAGGGGTCACGAACTGGAAGAGCAAGGTCGCCTCACCGATCGCCACTCGACCCTGCGCGCTCTGATCGAGCGGGAGCACGTAGCCCGAGCCCGACTTCTTGGCGCGCCCGCTCTGGATGAGCTCCTGGAGCGTGGCGAGCTGATCGCCCATCTTGACCCTTCCCGTCATCTTCTGGGTCAGGTTCAGGATGTACTGCCCCTGCTTCACGTCGAAGACGACGAGGTTGGGCGGCAGGTTCGAGGCAGGGACCACGAACGTGTTGCGCGTCAACGCGCTCCCGATCGTGACCTGCTTTGGTTGCCTGAGCAGCTTCTCCTCGATGATTCGGTTGTTCTGAAACAGACCGATTCGCAGGACTTTGGCCGGTGCTTTATTCGCCATGGGATCCACCTTCGTATCGTGACGACTTCGACAATGAGCGCGTTGGCCAAGGCGCTCATGCGCGCGTGGTCGACAGTGCTGTGCTGTGTCTCTCATCCATACAGACACGCCCTCGTCATACCTTTAACGAGAGCATGTACTTCATTCACGACGCCTTCGCGTCGGCTCCACATCCTGAGACACCCGCGTTGGAACAATGTTCCAAAAATCATGGATCGTCGTTCGCTTTCGCGCGACATCATCTCACATCGCAAGGGACGAAAAAAGACCACGCCGAAGGCCTGGCCCGAACACATCAAAAAAAAGGCGCCGCCTCCCTCTCGGAAGGCCTGGCGCCTCTTGACGTCTCGCCCATTGGCGTGAGGAGCGAACCGACTCAGTTCGCGGCGGCCGCGGCGGCCGCGAAGCCCTTACGCTCCTTCTTGACCACGGCGAACTTGAACTTGCTCAGCTCGGCCTGGCCCGCGGTGTACATCACCTCGGTGATGAGGCGGTAAGGGGTGGACTGGTCCGCGATGATCGTGGCCACAGGCTGGTAGTCCTGCTGAAGGAGCTCTTTCTCGCGCTTCTTCTTCTTGATCGCCTCGGTCAGCTCCTTGAAGAGTGGGGTGATGTAGAGACCGCTCTCTCCATCCTTCTTCTTGGTCTTGTCGACCTTGCCCTTCTCCACGGTGACGGCCTTCGTGTCGTCGACGAGGATCGCGCGCTGAGAGATCGTGATCGTGGTCATGTCCTCCGGGTTGAGCTGAGCAAGGGAGGAGGGAGCCTTGAGGTCCTCACCCACCACCTTGATCGGCTCGTCGCCGTACGACTTGAGCAGGAACACCAGGATGATGACCATGATGTCCATCATCGAGTTGATGTTGAGTGAACCTCCCGCGTCTTCACGCTTCTTGTTCCTCTTCTTGCGACGAGCCTCTCGGGCTCGTTGCTCCATGAGCCATTCCTCTTCGGAAGGATCAAACCCGGACATGTCTTCCTGCGCCATCTTCGCCTCTCTCTCGACTACAAACTGGCGCGCTCAAGCGCGCGCAGAACGCACGGTTCTCACTGAGCCACTGCGAGCACGGGATCACTGAAGAGTTCATCGAACCCCTTCTTTCCACCCTCGACTGCCTTCTCTTTGGGCTTGGAGGCCCAGAAGTCCGGATCGCTGTCGAAGCTGTCCTTCTCGAGCTTGTACCTGATCACGTCCATCGTACGGATGATGGCCGAGAAAGGGATATCCGGGTCGGCGCTGAGGTTCACCACGGTCTCGTCGGGGAACTCCGTCTTGATCCTGGCGAGCGAGTTATAGAGCTCGCGCCAGTTGTAGGCCTGGAGACCCTGCTCCATCACCTGCTCACCCTTGGAGATGTCGCCGGCGGCCATCATCGTCCTCGCGTCCGTGAAACGGCCGGAGACGTCGACTTCCTTCTTGGCCAGACAGATCGTCGGGCCATCCGAGGGGCAACCTCCACGCGCCGGGAGCACACCCCCTTCTGCGCCGATCCTGAACCCCGTCGCGCTGACCGCGACGGTGAGGTTCAGAGGCTTCTTCTCCTCATCGGGCTCCTCCGCCGAAGGCGGACCGACCGAGAGTTTGGGGGCGGTGATGTTGATCACGCCGACCTTGAGGAACACAACCGAGAGCAGCAACAGGGGGATCAAGATGATCACCATGTTCATGATCGGTGCGAGGTTGAGATCCTGCTCTTCCTCTTTGATTTGCTTCGTGCGTGCCATCTCTCCCTCTACAGTGCGCCCTCGCCCGCTCCGACCGCGCAGCCCTTCGACCAACGCTGCCCGAACACACGAACACTTGCTCACCCCTGTCAGCCCGACTCAGCGGGCACATCAGGGCGAATCAGACGAGCCCCCACAAGGGGGCTCGCCTCACTTCAACAACCCACTAGGGGATGCTCACTCCGGGGAACCACCCTTGCCACGGCTGACAAGCAGGTTCTCCAGCTTCACGCTGTGCATATCGATCTCGTCGAGGATCTTCTTGGTCATGCTAGACAGGACCAGGTGGAAGACCAGCGTCGGGATGGCCACGACGAGGCCGAAGGCCGTCGTGTTCATTGCGAGCGAGATACCACGAGCAAGCATCTTCTGCCTGTTCTCCGCGGTCGCCGTCTCCAGCGCCTCGAACGCCTCGATGAGGCCAATGATGGTTCCCAGGAGACCGAGCAGCGTGGCGATGTTCGCCATGGGCTGCAGGAGGGGGGTGCGCTTCTGCACCAAGGGAACCACCTCCAGAGTCGCCTCTTCGATGGCGTTCTGGATCTCGATCTCGCCCTTGTTGGCGCGCGTGAGACCGGCCTTGATCACTCGAGGCAGGGCCGCGGCCGGCTGTGCGTTGCACAGCTTGATGGCGCGATCGATGTTGTTCGCCATGACCAGCTTCTGAATCTGAGCCATGAAGGGCTCAGCGTTCACGCTGTATTTGAAGAACAAGAAAATGAAGCGCTCGATGGTAATACCGATCGAGATAATGCTGACGGCGAGGATGATGTACATCCAAATACCGCCGTCGCGGAAGGCTGCGGCGATGGCGCTCATGGTCGGTTACCTCCGTTCGCATTTGTTGCGAAGTCGTTCACGTGCACGCGGCGAGTGCTCTCTTCGTCACTCGCCGCAACATCTTAACACTGTATTTCTTCTCTCGTCCCACTCGGGGACTCAGCCCCTTCGGGCCCTGCCATCAGTCCTGAGACTCATGGCCGAGGGTTACTTACCTGCCCTCGAGAGAAACTGTCTATAGCACAACATCTGGGGACCTACCAAGACCTTTTTGGAGGGGCGCCGGCATGGCGCGCGCTCCGTTCTCATGCGCCTCAGAGGCACATCGAGGCAGGCCAGAAGAGGCTTGACACGGCGCCCTCATGCGTGCGCCGAGACAGACCTCAAAAGGGATCCTCGTCGACGCTCTCTTTGAGCTCGGTCAGGAACGAGCCCTTCGTGTCCGACTCCTCGTAATCGAGGTCCGCGTGCTGGAGGATATAGAAGGCCTCGGGCTTCTGGATGCGCCCCTTGATGACGGTCTCCTCCAGGGAGATCACGCCCTGCTGGGCGCTCGCCGTGGCCGGCAACCCCATGCACATCAACGCCAACGTCGCGCCGAACGCGTAGAACCTCTTCATCTCTTCTCGCTCCTGTGTTCGGTCAGGTCACGGCGCGTCATTGCGCCAGCCCACACTCCTCGGACAACCCGCCGAACGGTTTGTTCCCACGAGGGGCCAATTAATCCGGGCTCACTCGATAGGGGCCTCGCGCATCAGCTCTTGCCGCTGCTTCTCGGTCTCGATCATCTTCTTCGCCTCTGCGATGTACTTGTCTGTCGGGTCATTCTTGGGCGCGCGCTTGGCCATGCGCTTGTACTCCTTGAGCTCGTCGATCGCCTTCTGGAGACGAGGGATCGTCTCCATACCAGGGACATCAGAGTCGAGGTAGAGCACGCCCAGGTTGAAGTGCGCCTGCTCGTAGTCCGCCTTCAATGAGAGCGCCTTGCGGAACGCGACCTCGGCCTCCTGCGCGCGCTTCTCGCCCTTGAGCGCGTTGCCAAGGTTCAGGTACGCCTCGACGTACCCAGGGCGCGAGGAGATCGCGGCGTTGAACTGGTCGATCGCGCCAGAGTAGTCCTTGGCCTGGTGGAAGAGCAGGCCGAGGTTGTTCCTCGCCTCGGGGTAGGCCGCCTGCTTGTCGATGGCGGTCTTGAAGAACTTCTCGGCCTCGCCGCGCTTGTCGAACTTGAGCGCGATCAGGCCCTTCTTGTAATGAATCTCGGCCCTGTTCGGGTAGAACTTCTCGGCGCTCTTGAGGACCGCGGCGGCGAGTTCGTAGCGCCCCGCCTGGTACTCCGCCTGCGCGAGCGCGAGCAGCGCCCAGCCATGCTTCTCGTCCTCGCGCAAGATCCTGCGCGCCTCGCGGCCGGCGTCCTCGTACTGGCCCTTGGCGAGCATGATGTCGATCGCAGTGGCGCGGTGGTCGAGGACGTTAGGGCGCATGTTCGTGAAGCGTCCGACGGTCTGCTGAGCCTTGGAGACGTTGCCGCTCGCGATGAGCATACGCGTGAGGTTGCGCAAGGGAGCGCCGAACTCGGACTGGACCTCCAGCGCCTTCATGTAGGCCTTCTCGGCGGCCTCCAGTTGCCCCATCCGCTCGCGGATCACGCCGAGGTTATACGCCGCGAGGTGTCCGCCGCTGGGCATGTCGACGAGCTTCTCTAGCGATGACGCGGCGCCGTTCAGGTCACCGCCGCGGGCGGAGGTGATGGCGGCGTCGATCTTGCCGGCGAGGCTCGAATCGACGGTATTCTGAGCGGACGCGAGCGCGGGGGTGATGCTGTCTCTTATACACATCTGACGCTGCCGA